>QHVR01000430.1 GCA_003223595.1 Acidobacteriota bacterium | reverse complement strand
GATCACGCACTCAGCATGGAACTAGTCATGGGAGTCCTGCGCTGGCGCTCTCGCCTCGATGCCGAAATCGCCCCCGCCTCGTCGCAGCCTCTCTCCAAACTCGACCTCGAAATCCTGATCGCCCTTCGCCTCGCGCTCTACCAATTCCGCTGGCTCGATCGCATTCCGAAACGCGCCGCCCTTCACGAAAGCGTCGAACTCGTAAAGCGTGCCCGCAAGCGTTCCGCCGCGCCCTTCGTCAATGCCGTTCTCCGCAAGCTCTCAACCGCCGCTCCGCAGTCCACCCCAGAGCCGGATTCAGCCGAAGCCATCGCCTCCACACTGGCCCACCCGGCTTGGCTAGTCGAACGCTGGATCCACCACTACGGACTGGCCACGGCTGCCGATATCTGCCGCCACAATCAACGGATCCCCCCAACCACAATCCGCCTGCGCAGCCCATCCGCGGAATCCGAACTGAACGCGCAAGGCATCAAACTCAAGCCCGGCAGCCTTCTCGCCTCGGCTCGCCGTGTTCTTTCCGGCGACATCACCACCACCAGAGCTTTCCGCCAGGCCGACATCGTGATCCAGGACGAAGCCTCGCAACTGGTCGCCATCCTGATCGGCCGCGCTCAAGGCGAAGTCCGCATCCTCGATTGCTGCGCTGCTCCCGGAGGAAAAACCCTCGCCATCGCCGATCAGAATCCCACAGCGGAAATCACTGCGGTCGAAATCCATCCGCACCGCGCACGCCTGCTGCAAAATCTAGTTAGCGGCTCGAAGCACAACATCGGAACCGTGGTCGCTGACGCCACCAATCTCCCTTTCACCAGCCCCTACCATCGCATTCTCGCCGACGTCGTCCCCTGTTCTGGGACCGGCACGCTCTCCCGCAATCCCGAAATCAAGTGGCGCCTCAAACCCGAAGATCTCTCGGACTTGCATACCCGCCAGCGAGCGATCCTCTGCTCTGCGCTGGCACAGCTCTCCCCAGACGGCCGCCTGGTCTACTCAACCTGTTCGCTGGAAAAAGAAGAAAACGAAGATGTAGTCGAAGAAATCCTGGCGCAGGATAATTCTATTCACCTGCTGGATTGCCGCTCAGAACTGGATCTACTGAAGAATGCAGGAGACCTGGTTTGGCCAGATCCCGCCTCACTCACCCGCGGCCCCTATCTCCGAACCATTCCCGGCATTCACCCCTGCGATGGCTTCTTCGCGGCGATCCTGGAGAAAGATAGCTAGATCTGGCACTATCCGTGAAAATCCGCGTCAATCCGTGGCAAAGAAGTTCACCGTACCTCAAAACTGATCGTCGATCCCCCGACCACTTTCTGCCCCACACCCGGCACTTGGGAAACGATAATGCTAGCCGGCGTCACCTCGGTCGGAGCCGCACTAGCTTCCGGGCTCGCCACCGGCCCCGAATCTGTAGCCGGAACCGGAGCCGCCGGGGCTAAATTCACGCTTCCCAGCCGGAAGCCCGCATCCTGCAGAGTCCGGCTGACCGTCCCTAATGGCTGTCCCAGAAAGCTTGGCATCACAAACGCCTGCGCCGGTGCATCGGCGGTGACCAGCAAGCTTATCTTGGGCGCCAGCACCTGTCCCGCATTCGCCGGAGGACTTTGACCCAGCACCTGATCCGCAGGAATTCCTGTGGTGGCCACCTGTGCCAGCGAGGCCACATCCAACCCACGCCGCCGAATGTTCAGCTCCGCCGCATGTTCGCTTTCTCCGGTAACATCCGGAATCGCCACCCGCGCCGGCCCTAGGCTCTGCGCCACCCGCACCTGCCATCCCCGCCTGACCTTCGTGCCCGGCAATGGCAGTTGCGACATGATCTTCCCCTCGGGAACCTGCGGACTGTAGTACTGCCGCTCGATCGTCATCTGCAGCCCCAATCCCGCAACCCCCCGCTCCGCCTCCGCTGGACTCATCCCCACCAGCGCCGGCACCGTGACTTCCTGCCCGTGGATGGCGAATCTCATCGCCGTGAGCGCCGATAGCATGGCAACAATCAGCAGCACCAGCGCCAGCAGCACAAATCGCACCGCCGATTTCATGGCCAGATTATATAGTCCCCCGTGTCCTGCAGCCCGGAAGGCCCTCGTCCAAAGGGGCCGAAAATACTGGCAATTCGCCCCATTCGCTGCAATATAATTACAAAAGAACGTTCTGTTTTGGCGTGGAAATGGAGTATCATAGTCGCCCTATGCGGCCCTCACTTCTGGCTTCGGCTCTGGCATTGCTTCTGGCGCTCGCACTTATTCCTGTGAGCAGTCCCGCTCAGGTCAACGGGACTCCCACTTCCGTCACTTCGCCCGGTTTCGGCGGACACACTATCAACGGCACTCCCTCCAGCGTGACTTCCGTCGGTCCGCGCGGCTACGCTCCCGATTTCCGTAATGGCACTCCGGGCACCGTCGGCTCTGGCCATTCACACGGCACCGGTGAGCATCACCGCCATCACGACGACAACAACTCCGCGAATACTCCGCTCTACTACGCGGTTCCGGTTCCCTACGCCGTCGAGGGCGCTGCCGAAGGCCCTCCACAGGATGACGCTTCCGCCAATGACGAAGCTGATCACCAGGGAGGTCCCACGGTATTCGACCGCCGTGGCGCCGGTGAACGCTCCTACGTTCCTCCAGTCAAGGACGTAGCCCCTGCTCACGACGACGATCCAGCTCCAGTCGCCGAACCAGAGCCCCTTCAGCCCACCGTTCTCGTCTTCAAAGACGGCCACCAACTCGAGGTGGGAAATTACGCCATCGTAGGCTCAAGTATCTTCGAATTCACTTCGGGCCGTTCGCACAAGATTCCCCTCTCCGATCTCAACCTCGACGCCACTCAAAAGGAGAACGACACGCGCGGCGTAGTCTTTCAACTCCCGCCCTCGGTGAAAAAGAAGAGCTAACACCATAGTCCAAAGAGGTCTGAGTGAAACCTCACGTCCTGTTCCTCCTCGTCTGCTCGTCTCTGGCTTGGGCCGGCTCCGGCGATTACAACGTTAACATCCACGTGACTGCGACCCACATGCTGAAAGAACCCGGCGACAGTGCTCGCCGACAACAGCTGGACGTCATCATCGACGGAAAGAAATTACAGTTAGAATCGGAAACCATCCCCAATGCACTTCTCTCGCTGGGTGATTACAAGGCAAAGCAAGTGAAGAACGACCACTGGCGTGGCGCCACTTACGATTCCTACGAGGTTTACGAGGTGCTCCTGCCCGACAAGAACACAAGGCGTTTCATTGTGGTAGGCCAGTCGGAATAGCAGCCGAATCCTGATCGCTGGCCCCGAGTCCCCCTGATTTTCCAATCCACATCTGAGGCTAACCTAGTTCCAAAATTCCTAGCCTTTATTCGCTAGCAGTCACAACTGAGAACTGAGAACTGAGTACTGAATACTGAGTACTGACTGCTCATTTCCTCCGAAGCATCTCGACCACCCGGTCATAATCATCCACCGTGGCGTACTCAATCACAATTTTCCCTTTGCCCTTGCGATCCCGGATCCGCACGCGCAATCCCAACGTCCGCTCCAAGTCCAACTGCGCCGCGCGCACGTTCGGATCGACCCAGCGCGCTCCTCCCGTGCTCTTCTCCCTCTTCTTGACTCCGGGCATATCGGGCAAAGGATCGAGTAGGCCATCCATGCGCAGGACCAGCATCTCGATCTGCTCCAGGTTCATCCCTTTCTGCACTGCATAAAGAGCCGCTTGTGCGATCCGGTCATTGTCCCCGAGCTTTAGCAACTCCTTCGCTTTGGCAAAAGTGATGCGCTTCTCCGCGAGCATCTGCATCACTTCGCGAGGCAGTTTCAGCAGCCGCATATAGTTGGCCACCGACTCGCGCGACAGCCCTACTCGCTCCCCAATCTCCTGCTGCGTCAGCGAAAATTCATTGCTGAGTACGCGAAACGATTCCGCCTGCTCCAGCGGGCTCAGATCCTCACGCTGCAGGTTCTCGACAATCGTCATCTCCGCAGCTTGCTGCCGCGACACTCGCCGCACCAGCGCCGGAATATATGTCTTCCCCGCCTTCTTCGACGCATGCAACCGCCGCTCCCCGAGAACCAGGACGTAGCGCCCCTCCTCATCCTCCGAAGGACGGACCATGATCGGCTGCACCACTCCATTGGCCTTGATCGACTCCGCCAATTCCTCCAGGGCATCGTCATCTTGCACATACCGTGTCTGAAATGGATTCTTGTCGATCTCCGCAATCGCCAGGTTCACCACCAGATTTCCCGGAATGCGCGACTCCGCCACCGCATTGATGGTGAGTGTCCCCTCCGCTGCCTGCGAATCGTGCGCCGGCTCCTCCGGCCAAACCACCGCCTGCGGCATGTCCGGAGCAAGTGTAGGGACAGCAGGAGAATATGTAGGGACAGCCGCCATCGGCTGTCCGGGCGAGCGAAGCTCGGCTGCGTGCGCCTGTACCGCTGCACTCGAATGAGAAGAAGCGGGGTTCGCACCTCCCGCATCTGCAGCATGATGCCCGCCGACCGCGGGAACCGGAGCTACTGGCGCCTGCGGCACAACCCGCGGCCCCGGCAACAACGAAGCCAGCCCGCGCCCCAGCGCCCGCCGCTTGTCTATTTTTTCTTTGTCCTTATCGGTCGCCTGTTCCGCCAGATTCCCCGTCGTCGCAGTAGTCATCAGTCTCCTCTTAATCGCACTCCGCAATCCCGCGAGCGCTTTCCGTGATGGCGCTCTTTTCTTTATGGCGTCCCGCCCCGCTCTGTAGCATATTTATTCATATCAATGTACACATAGACACATATCAATGTTCACGCGCTCTTGTCCATCTCCGCCGTAGCCGCGGCAATCTCCTCCACCACAGCCTCTTCCTTATGCTCCTCTGAGGCGATCGGCTCCGCCGCATGGGCCTCGACCTCCGAACTCGCGAGCGCCCCCAGGGCCGGCTGCCTCTCAATGATCTCCTTGGCCAACCGGATGTAGCTCTCCGCGCCCTTCGAGCGCGGATCGTACACCAGCGCAGCCTTCCCATGGCTCGGAGCCTCTGCCAGGCGAATGTTCCGCGGCACGCTCGTCCGGCACAGCTTCTCTCCAAAGAAATTCTTCAGCTCAGTCATGACCTGTTGCGCCAGGTTTGTGCGCTCATCAAACATCGTGAGCACCACGCCTTCAATGCCTAGCTCAGGATTAAAGCTGGCGCGGATGCGCTCGATCGTGTCCAGCAGCTCGCTGATTCCCTCCAAGGCAAAGTACTCGCCCTGCATCGGAATCAGCACTGCGTCCGCAGCGACGAGCGCATTGAGCGTGAGCAAGTCCAGAGCTGGCGGACAATCCAGCACGACGAACTGGAAGCGATCGCGCAGTGGCGCCAACGCCTCGCGCATGCGAAACTCGCGCCGCTCTGCATCGACGAGCTCAAGGTTGGCCCCAATTAGGTTCTTGTGCGACGGGATCAGCCAGAGCTGTTCGAGTTCTGTCGTGAGCAGCGCCTCCTCACCATTGGCTGCTCCCATGAGCAGATGGTAGGAGCTGATGCGATCAGGATCTTTGGCAAATCCCAGGCCGCTGGTCGCGTTCGACTGCGGATCGCAATCGACCAAGAGCGTGTTCACTTCGGCAGCCGCAAAGGACGCGGCTAGATTGATGGCAGTCGTAGTCTTCCCCACGCCGCCCTTTTGATTGGCAACAGCGATAACGCGTCCCATATGAAGTTGTCAGGAGAAACCAGAGTCACCCGCAGCATAATGCGCTGCTATATCGAATGCAATGGAGAACTGCTGTGCATAGTGGTGAATTCGTGTGCAAAACACGTCCGGTGTGTTCCTGCAGGAACACTCAGCTGATTTAGAAGTGCTAGCAGGACCACGCCGCCAATGTTCCTGCAGGAACATTCAAGACGTGGCGTGAGTCCCACAGGGCCGCGGAATGTTCCTGAAGGAACACTACAGAGAACGAAACAGTCGAACTGAACTCGAGATAGTCCCAGGAACCAGCCGAGTGTTCCTGAAGGAACATTCCGACCAGAGAACCAGTCGTTTGCTTGGGGTGGTCTCCGCGTTTGTCCAGTGGCTTTCAAAAATGTTCCTCCAGGAACATCTGTGTCCATCGTGTCTGGACGAAGCTGGTTGGATAGAAGTGTTCCTGCAGGAACAGTTTTGGGACTGCTGAGTGTTCCTGAAGGAACGTTTTCACAAGTGCCAAGTGTTCCTTCAGGAACACTTATTGATTCGGAAACTTCGCCTCAGCTCTGGGCTTCTATGGGCTTGTTCTTGAAGTTGGGCGAATACGCTGATCTCGCTCCACTTTCTCATTAATCTTATTGTATTTTGGGGAGCAATAAAGGCTGCCTGTCGTGTTTCGTTCCACTTATTTACTGTTCTGGCTCCTGCCCGGAGCTAGGCTTGCTCATTAGGAGGACTCTCGAGGTGGACAGCGGGATAGGCAATGGGTGTGAGAAGGGGTGATCCGGGAGGAGGGATCGAACCTGGGCTACCTGGGCGGAGCCTATCAGGAGGGCCAGGCCGCCTTCGGGCTTGAGCAGCCTGGCGGCGACCGGGAGGGTGGCGTCGAACCGTTCGACGGCGCGGAGCGTGACCACGTCGAACGTAGCGGGGGGCAGGGTTTCGGCGCGGGCATTTTGTATATTGATGTCCGTCAATGTAAGGGAGCGGGCGATCTCGCGCAGAAAAGCGGCTTTCTTGTGGTTCGACTCGATGAGGGTGAGCAAGCTTGACGGAGCCCAGAGCTTGATGGGAATGCCGGGGAAGCCGGCGCCGGAGCCTAGATCTGCGAGCGCGCAGGACACCGCAGCCGCCGGGCTTTGCTCGGCTGGACAGGCGATTGCGGACGTCCCTCTAGGGAACAGGTGGCGGGCGAGAAAGAGGCTTTCGCCGAAGTGGCGGGTTACGATCTGTTCGGGGTCGCGGATCGCCGTGAGATTGATGCGGGAATTCCAGCGCATCAGTATATCGATGTACGTCGATATACTGGCGAACAGCCCCGAAACCTCCGGCTGGTCGTATTGTCCGATGAAGGGGACGAGCAACTCGGCAATGCGAGCGGGGGTCACAGAGGGGGATTGTAGATGGCTCGGGGAGAATTCTGAAAGCGCCGGCTTGAATGCAGAGGAACTGGACTCTGCGTGCCATTCCGGGCGTGAGCCTCAGACGTTGCAAGCAACCCCTCTACGATGTTCTGCTCACAAGACACTGAATGTGCATGATTTCGCAAAAACGTACATTTTTGCGCTAGGGAGGGTAACAGGCGGGTTACAATCAGAAGTACATCCTAAGTAATCGCGTGGGCCGACTACGCCCAGCGCCACATCGAAATCTCTGGCCCTCAAGGAGAGACCTGTGTGTCCCGTGACACAGAGTGAACAAAACGAAACGATCCGGTGCGTTGTGGCCCATGACATTGCCTGGCTGCGGCAAGGCGTGCGTCGGCTGCTGGACGACGAACCGGACATCACGGTGGTAGCGGAGGCGGAAGACGCCGTACAGACGCTGCGCGATGTTTTCACGCACCGGCCCGATATCGTGGTCGTCGATCACCACATCTTTGAGGGCACTGCGGTCCAGACCGAGCGGCTGATCGTGCGCGAGTCCCCCTCGAGCAAGGTGCTTTTCCTGACCAATCACGATGAAGAATCCCGGGGCGACGACCTGGCGGACAGCGCGTACGCGGTGCGCCGGACGTCGGCGGAGGAACTGGTCGAAATGGTGCGCAAAACCGCCGCAATCGAATGCACTGTGAGCGCGCAGAGGACCGGGGCGGACATTACAGAATGGCCTTCGGCGCCGCGGCACCGCGATCTAACCGCGCGCGAGCGGGAGATTTTGAAGCTGCTGGCCGAGGGACAGACGGTGCGATCGGCCGCGAACATCCTGGGGCTCAGCTCGAAAACCGTCGACGCTCACAAATTCAATCTCATGCGCAAGCTCGGGGTACACAACAAAGCCGAGCTGGTGATGTGGGCCATCCAGAGCAAGATTGTGAAGCTTCCCGCTAGTTTCTAATTTCAAAATCAAGCTTTTCAAACAAGATCAGGCGGTCCTAGGCTTCTGGTCTCAGGCTTTGTGTCTCAGTCGCCATGTCCGCTAACTCTTCGAGGGAGGAGACGGTCACATCGGGAGTGGCATTGGCGGCTTTGACGGCTCCGATGCCAGGCCGGGCGGAGGGGCGGTTCACCCATACGGAAGCCAAGCCCAGAGCCTGCGCTGGGATGACGTCGTGGTAGATACTCTGGCCGACATGCAGGACGCGGTGAGCGGGCGCATTGATTCGACCGAGGGCCAATTCAAACACCTTCAGGGATGGCTTGTAGGCTCGAGCTTGCTGGGCGGTGATGACGTCGTCGAAGTCAGTGCTAAGTTGGGGGCGTGTCTCGGCAAAGAGATCGTCGTCTATGTTGGAGAGTATGGCGAGCCGAAATCGCGCTTTGAGGCGGTGGAGGGCGGAAACGGTGTCGGGCCATGGCTTCCATCCAGGCAAGGAAGCAGCCAGGGATGCTGATTGCTGCGCAGTGGGCGCGAAACCAAACTCTTTTCCGAATTGAGCGACTACCGAGGCCAGGACCTGGCGGTAAGACTGGTATGGGGCGGCTTCGGCCCGCTGCTCGAAATCTCCGTATAGTTTAAGAAGTGTGGCATCGTCTGCGTTCTTGCCATGGGCGGCGAGTATGCTGCGGACAACCGGGAGTATGCCGCCTTCCCAGTTGATCAGGGTACCGTAGCAATCGAAGGTCAGGAATTGGAAGCGGGAGAAGTCGAGCATCCTGATTTAGTTTAAGGCAAGGGCCATGGATTGGTAAGTGCGGCGGGATGAATCAGGATAGTAATCAGGTGGAGCGCACGAAGGTTTTCCAGGTGGTTTAAGTAGCGGATTTCGCTATTGTGAGTATTGAAGTGGGTACAGGAACTGTATTGGAGCGCAGGGATGTCGCTGGATCACGAAAAGCTGTCGGCTGTCGCCCGAGAGATGATGAGCGGCAGCGTGGTGCCGGTGGCGGGGAAAACGGTGAAGGTCGAGAGAACCGGAGCGCAGAAGCTTCGAACGGTTCGCTTTGAGGTGGATGGTCGCGAGTATCAGATGATCGAACAGAATCCGGAGAAGCCGAGCCGGTGGGGCAAGCTCGCGCGGGACGGGCACCAGGTGGTCCAAGTGCGAGATGTGGAGTTGGGGAAATACATCGCGGCGGTGGTGGATGGGAAGGTTCGGGAATACGGGACATTGAGGCGGCGCGATAAGGCTGAATGACGGGGCTCTGACTCGGAATTCAAAGTCCCACACGTCCAATCCCCACACTACGGAAATCGCGCAGTGTGGGGCGCCTTCGCATTACGGTTCTCTGTTCAGGAGCTTGGCGATTTGCTGCTTCAGGGCTGGGGATGCTTTTTTCTCCTGAAGCACCCAGGGCAGCATGCTCGCATCGATGCGGGCTCCGGCATTAATGAGCGTTTTGACTACAGCTAAGTACGTCGCGTGCATCTCTTCGCTGTTATTAAGCGCGGACCAGAGCGCCTGACCCAGGGGAGTGCCTCCGTAAGAATTTTTCTTTTCAAGATCGGCATCGCGGGCCAGCAGCAGGTTGATCGTGTCGATGTGTCCTCCAATTACTGCCCAGTGGAGCGGGGTCTGCCCGGCGTTGTCTGATGACTCCAGGCACGCACCGTGCAGCAGAAGGAAAGCGATGACATCATTTCTGCCGTATTGGCACGCCCAGAAAAAGCCTCGATCCCTCTGCTCAGCGTTAACCCGCGAGTGCAGATTTCCCTTATCGTCATAGAAACTGCTGACTACATCAAGGCGGCCCAGCCCGGCAGCAGATTCCAAATCCAATTGCACGCCGAGCCCACCCAGGAATTCCGCTGCGCGAACGCGACCATTGGCCAGGCAGGCATTCACCAGCGGCGCGTCGAGCGAGGCGCCATGCTGCAGGAGAAGTTTCATCAACTCCTGTTGCAGGCCGGCCTGCTCCGGATGAATGCTAGTGGCGACCAGCTCCAATGCAGTGGCTTCTCCAGCATAGACGTGAGCGGTTGCATTGACCTCAGCGCCGGCTTGTAGAAGGACCCGCGCAATTTGAACAATACTTTTCGGGGTCTTCTGACGATAGCCCTCTACGCCGTTGGCGCCGATGTAGTGCAGCAGCGTGGCGCGGTGCTCGCGGGCGGAGCGCGCCTCGAGCGCAGCAAGGTCGCCGCTGACGATCGCTTCGACTGCGTTTTCGAATGTCCCGTCCGGGGAACGAAGTCGCGAGAGATCCTGCACATGCCGAGTGAACTTCGGCCAGCTTTCAAACCCATGAATGCGGGCGAGGATGAACTGGGCGCGCGCCAGCGTGAACGGCTCGGCTGACTGCTGCTCAGTGCGGAGGAAGGATGACAGCTCATCTGTCCAGCGATCGAGTGAGACGGGGAGTTTAGGCGTGATGATCAAGCTGGTCGAGTGGAGAAGCGAATCCACCCACGTGCGCACGAAGTGGTTCAGTGCGGCATGATCCGGTGAGTTGGCGGCTTTGACTAGATCCTTGGCGCGTTTCTTGTACTGATCAAGATTGGGGCGGGCGGGAAGCGGGAGAGCGTCTTGCGGATTGGGAAACATACGAAGCTCCTTTCAGTTGCATGCCTGGAGTCCGCACTAGATCAGGCTGAAAGAAGGTTCGTAGCCTTCGATTAAGTTGATGGAGGTGGGCACGGCCCTTTCCGCGGACTGGAGGCGCCCTTCGCGCTCAGAGGCAGGATAGGAGAGTGGCGCGGGTGGGGTCAAGGATTCTGGGAGGCGGTGTGGATGGGTCGAAGTCCGCGGAAGTCAAAATCCCCACACAACGAAAAGCACGTTGGGTGGGGCACCCTCGAGCTTCCGATAATTGCGCTCGGCTTCGCCTTCGCGGGGCAGCCCAAGGGGCTGTCCCTACGTGAGCTGGATTACCTCAGCGGTTTACTGCGGCCATCATGTGGTCGGGATAGCGCTTGCCTGCGGCTACGTCGGGCGGGAAGACTTCGTCGATCCTTGCGAGATCTTCCTGGCTGAGATTTACATCTAGAGCGCCTACGTTTTCTTCCAGGTATTTTCTGCGTTTCGTGCCGGGGATCGGGACGATGTCGTCTCCTTGCGCCAGCACCCAGGCTAAGGCGAGTTGAGATGGCTTGCAGTGCTTTTCGATAGCGATCTCTTCCACGCGGCGCACCAGATCTAAATTCTTCTGGAAGTTCTCGCCCTGGAAGCGCGGCGTGTTGCGGCGGTAGTCGTCGGCGGGGAGATCATCAAACGAGCGAAATTGTCCAGTAAGGAATCCGCGGCCGAGAGGGCTGTACGCAACGAATCCTATGCCCAGTTCGCGGCAGGTGGAAAGAATTCCCTCCTCGGGATCGCGCGACCACAGAGAGTATTCGGTTTGCAGCGCGCTGATGGGATGAACCTTCACGGCGCGGCGCAGAGTCTGCGCGCTGGCTTCGGAAAGGCCTAGATACCGGACCTTGCCTTCCCTGACGAGTTGGGCCATCGCGCCGACGGTGTCCTCGATGGGAGTGTTGGGATCTACGCGGTGCTGGTAGTAGAGATCAACGTAATCCACGCCGAGGCGACGGAGGCTGGCTTCGCAGGATTTTTTCACGTACTCGGGCTTGCCATTGATACCGCGAGCCATGGGATTGGCGGGGTCGCGAACGATTCCGAACTTAGTGGCGAGGACGACTTGGTCGCGCTTGCCTTTGATGGCGCGTCCGACCAGTTCTTCGTTGAGGTGGGGACCATAAACATCGGCGGTGTCGAGGAAGCTGACACCGATTTCGAGGGCGCGATGGATGGTGGCGATGGACTCGTTGTCGTCGCGTCCGGAGTAGAACTCGGACATGCCCATGCAGCCGAGGCCTTCGGCTGAGACTTCGAGGCCCTGGCGGCCGAGAGTGCGAAATTGC
>QHVR01000429.1 GCA_003223595.1 Acidobacteriota bacterium | reverse complement strand
CGAGAGCTGCGTTGCATAGGGAACGCCTCCACTTTGCAACTGCTGCTGTGCGTATCGGTAAGACACGGGACAGGGAGTACTGGCAGGCAATTCGCTCGGATCGCCCGGAGTGTGGCAATTCAGGTCGGTGAGTCCATTCAAAGAAGAGAATATGAAGGTGCCGTTAAAACTCGAAGTGGAGTAGCTATCCAGAGTCAGCGCCCGGATTCTTCCGCCAAATTTCAGCGTGTGGTTCTGATGAATCATCGAAGTGTAATTCTGAAACTCGTAATGATTCTCATGACCGATGATCGTGCCCTGGTTGTTTCCTCCGCCTCCAAATGCACCACGAACGTTAATGGTGGGATCGGTGCTGATTGCATTTTGACTGTCGTTCTCGCGCAAATACTGGAAACGCGTTTCGTTAACGATGCTCGCGCCAATCACTTGAGTATCGCCAATCTGAAAGGTGTGTTCAGCAGAAACATCGTTGTATCCCTGGGACGGCAGATTGAACTGTCCGACGCCATCGTTGTTCTGCGAGTCGCGAAAATATTGGTAGCGCGCGGTCAGAGTATTGTTCTTGTTGACCGCGTAATCGAGTCGCGGGCTCAGGTTGGTGCGGTGCCGCGGATTGGGAATCGCTTCCTGCAGGTTGAAAGGATTGAGATTCTGATCCAGGACGAGCGCATTCACCGCGGTCACATCATTGATGTTTCGCCGCTGCCCATTGAAAAAGAAGGACGCCGATTTCCCCAGAGGGCCGCCGATACTCCCATCGTAGATAGTCGTGTAGTAGCCGGGCTCTGCGCCGGCGAAGGGATTATGTGAGTTGAAGACGGAATCATTCCCCATCACGAAGCCCTGGCCGTGAAACTTATCGGTCCCGGGCTTGGTGAAGACTTCAATGCGGCCGTATCCCAATTTGTCGTACTCGGAAGAGAACGGGTTCTGATTGATCCTGATTTCGCGAATGGAAGCTTTGGGAGGCAACTGGCCCGCGGTGAATCCGTCGATGTACATCTGCCCGCCGTTGGGCCCTGCCGCCGGCCCGGCCAGCGCTTCCAAATCGGACTGCAACTCATCTGGATCGTCGGGTAAGGCCTCAAGCTCTTTTCCAGAAATTACGATCGCGCCGGCGTTGTTGTTGGGATTGACATCGATGGTCGGCGCAGTGTCTGAAACCTGTACGTGCTGGGTTTCGACCTCAATGTCCATGGTCACGATCAGCCGGAGCGGCTGATCGGCCACGACCACATTCTCGTTCTCGTACAAGGTAAAACCTGCGGCGGCGACGGTAAGAACGTATTTGCCAGCCGGCAGGCTCTTGAACTCGTAATTCCCTTGGCCGTCGCTCTTGATTGTGATCGCTGAGCCGGCCGCAGGAGTCATGATGACGGTTGCTCCGGGAATCGCAGCTCCCGAGGGATCAGCAACCTGCCCCCGCAACGCCCCGCTCTCGTTCTGCGCAAGAGATTGGGGAACCGCACCTGCGATTAGAAATAGTATGAGTGCCAACGGCAGATACTTCTCGAGCTTCATGATTAATTTTCCAATTCCGACAACAAGCAAAATTGAAGCGAATGAATGAGTATCACTGCGATGCTTCTCCGCCGGGCGCTCCGCCCAGGCTCCAGGGGCTTAGCATCATGGCGTCGCTCGCACTGGGCGCTGCCCTCAGGATGGGTTCCACGCCGCTGAGCAGCGTGATCACCGTTTTCGGGGTGGACGAAGTCCCTTCCGTAGCCAGAATGAGAACAGCATCTCCCTTCTGAAGGTTGAGATCCTGCAAAGAGCCGGAGGGCAGTCTCGCGATCATCTGCTGCAGATAGCGTCCTCCACCGTTCATGCCTCCTCTGCTCCCCTGGGCCATAGGTCCATTCGGGGGTGCAGTGCCCGCTGCACTTCCCGCAGGGGTAGGGAATTCTTTGGCGGCTGTACTGGTAGGTGCGCCGCCTAGTGCCTGAGGCACCATGCTCTTCAGTGTGGTGGCGAAGGCGTGGGCCATCTCCGCCGGGATTTTGTGCAACTGGGACTCTGGCGTGACTCTCACGTCGACAGTCTTCTTGTTGGAGAGATCTTGCACGCTGACTGTTCCCGCATTCGCATCTACGGATTTGACGATGCCGGAAAATTGCGGAAAGAATCCCACATAAATTTCCTGCGCATCGAGTTTGCTTCCATCCGCGTTGCGATTACCACGGGCCCTGAGTTGATCGCCCGCTCGAATTTCGGCAATGGTGGCCGTCTTCGCGTTGTCAGGTCGCGCCGAGTCCGCCGCATAACGGCGGATCACCGTGTTCTTCGATGTTTGTACGTCTACTTCCCTCTTTGCACCCGTTCTCGGAACCGAGATATGGATCGTGGCAGTCGCCGCGTCCACTGAGTCCACGAAGCCGCCCATGCCGCGCTTCTGCCAGTCCTGCCGGACCTGATCGGTGACCGCTGCGACCGCCGAGGATGTAATTACGATAATCTCGACGGCGGAAATCGTTTTGCCGTCGTCGGAACCCGCGCCGCGCGCGCGAATCGTGTCCCCTACCTGCAAGTCCTGAAGTTGCAGCGGTGTGGCATTCTTCAGATCTTTGTCACCGGGCATAAGCCGCAGAATCCGCGCATTCGGCTGCACACTGACGGCGACCTCCGATCCAGACGTCGGCGAGAGCGTGATCGTGCTTCCGTTTATCGTCTTGATCTTGCCGATGCTTTTCGCGATTGTCGTCGCCTGCGCTCGCGCTTCCGAACCCGACGGACATAGCGTCGAGGTGCCAGCGAAGAGCACAAACAGAGCCAAGATGATGACGACCGCTGCGCTTCTTTTTTGCATGGGTATCAACTCTCTAATGTACAGGGTGCGTTCTCTTGTAAGTTCCTGTTTTACAAAGTTTTACCCAATGCAAGAAACGATTACAAAGCGGGAAATGGCGTCCATAAGCATGTTTGAGTTGTGAGCGATGGGAAGAATTTCAGAATTGCGAACTCAGCATCTATGAAAAGGGTCCATCTAGGATGCGAGATCGCTGCACAATCACAGGATTCGTTCGTGTGTATAGCCTGCACCCGCCAAAGCCGAGATGAGTTCGGTAATGTGCTGCGGGCCGCGGGTCTCCATGGTGATATCGATTGCCGTGTCGCCCAGGTTCACACCGTGGTAGGCGCGGTCATAGCTGGTCTCCACGATATTGGCGCGATGGTCTGCCAGGATGCCCGTGAGCCGGTGTAAGGCGCCGGGGTAGTCCGGCAGATGCACTCTGAGCCGCACCAGCCTGCCATCCTTGACCAAGCCGCGTTCAATGATGCGGGAAAGTAGGGTTACATCGATGTTGCCGCCGCACACGAGCACCGCCACACGCTTGTTCTGCAACTGGATTTTTCGATTCAGTACTGCTGCGATAGCCGCCGCGCCCGCGCCCTCCGCTAAAGTCTTTTCGCGTTCCAGCAGCAGAAGAATGGCGTTGGCGATCTCTTCTTCCTCGACAGTTACGATGTCATCGACGTATTTCTGAACCAGCGGCAGGGTGTAGTCGCCGGCACGGCGGACCGCAATCCCATCCGCAATGGTTTTAGCCGAGTCGAGCGTAACCGGCTTTCCCGCCGCGATGGCTGCCTTCATGGAAGGAATTCGCGCCGGCTGCACGCCATAAACCTTTACGGAAGGGCGACTCTCTTTCACCGCGCAGGCGACACCGCCGATGAGTCCGCCGCCTCCGATGGGCGAGACAATCACTTCGATATCGGGATGCTGCTGCAGAATTTCCAAGCCTAAAGTACCTTGCCCGGCGATGACGGACTCGTCGTCAAAGGCGTGAATCAGGACCAACGAATCCTGTTGCGAGAGTTCCATCGCGTTTTCATAGGCTTCGTCGTAGTTCGTTCCATGCAGCACGACTTCAGCACCGTAGGCACGCGTGGCAGAAACCTTGGTGAGCGGCGTGGGCAGCGGCATCACAATGCGAGCCCGCACGCCGTGCCTGCCGGCGTGGTAAGACACTCCTTGCGCGTGATTCCCTGCAGACGCCGCAATCACGCCGCGAGCCCGCTCATCGGACGACAGGCTCAGAATTCTATTCAGCGCACCTCGTTCTTTGAAGGCGCCAGTGCGCTGCTGATTGTCCATCTTGAGGTAGATAGAGTTCCCCGTGACGGCGGAGAAGGTCTCCGACCGGGGACATGGGGATACTCGAATGTCGGCGCGAATCCTGCCAAGTGCGGTTTGTACGTCAGAAAGTTGAATCATGTCCGGACACGAAACACATAGCCCCGGACGCATTCGTCCGGGGCGTTAAGAGAACCGAAACCGTTCTTAAAATCTCCAGAAGGCGCCCACGGCCACAAAATAATTATGCTGGCGCGACTTGCCTGTCGGCGCCAGCGGAAAGTCCGGGTGACCTGACCAAAAATCGCGAGCTTCCCCGCGCAAATAGACACGGCGCGTCAGCCGTACATCGAGGCCCACCCCAGCCTGCAGCGTGGCACTCGTGGTCGACTTTCCAGGATTCGTACTGCCGAATGCAAGATTGCTGCTCTGGCTGAAGTGTCCAAATCCGGCTCCGAGACTTACCCACGGTGAAAAGGCGGTAGTCGGAAACAAATTCACGCGTGCACCCGGAGTCACAAACAGCTGCTTGTAGTTTGAGGGCACCACCGGATTGGTCACTGATCCCGCATTCAAATCCTCATCCGGGTTATACATCAGCACCACTTCGCCGGACACTGATACGAGTGGTGATACCAGCAAATGGCGGGAATACTCGACATCGAAGCTCCATCCCCTGCCGGAGTGAATGACCGGGTTGAAAAATGATGCGCCGCTGATGCCCTGATCACTGACAAAAGCATGGCCAAAAGTACCGCCCAGCTCATTTTTTTCGTCCTGGGCCACGGCCGAGACCGCCAGGATGGTCGCGCACGACAACACCGCAAGCAAAAGCCGTTTGCCAGACATTTCCCCTCCAGCTGGGCTGGTTCTGTTTGTAGATTGATACGGCGGTACGGATAGCCTAGCACGAACGCCCAGCTTTCCAGGCACAAATGACGGCAGGGTTCTTCCCTGTGCATCGTCGAGCAGCGTTCGAACTCCGAATTGCGGAGATGCTAAAATGAGAGGATTGCATGCCTGTAACGGACCTCACTGCAAGCGCTCC
>QHVR01000428.1 GCA_003223595.1 Acidobacteriota bacterium | reverse complement strand
AAACATACGATCGCAGTGATGCAGACCGAGGAAGCGCTGGAGCGCGTCGCTTACGAGCAGGCAGCAGATCTGAGCGACGATGGAGTCGTCTATTACGAGACCCGCTTTGCCCCACTGTTTCACACCAAGAAAGGCTTGAGCCATCAGCAGGTCGTCGCTGCGGTTCTCAAAGGAATGGCGCGCGGCCGGCATGACTTCGGTATTCAGTCAGGGCTGATTATTTGCGCGATGCGCAATATGAATGTGTCATTGGAGATGGCCGAACTGGCGGTTGATTTTCGGGCGCGTGGAGTGGTGGGATTCGATCTGGCGGGCGAAGAAGGAGGATTCCC
>QHVR01000427.1 GCA_003223595.1 Acidobacteriota bacterium | reverse complement strand
AAGATCACGATCAACGCCATGAAGAGCGCATTCCTGCCTTATAGACAACGGTGCGATATTATCTACAACGTAATCAAACCCGGGTACGCCCGTCTTCGCCAGGATTGAGCGAATGAGCACGATATAAGGGCCGTGTCGCTGTCCGACTACGCCTTGTGTCGCTGTTCCGCTTCCGCCAGCCATCCGCGGCGCAACTTCTCAGCGGGAATGTTGGACAAGTAAGGCTTGAGATCGAGAATGGGAGTCCCGTCGAGCATGTCGACACCACGAACATGCAGCCGAGATCCCTCACGGCGGATCAGTTCCACGACAGTGAGTCCGATCGGGTTGGGACGCCGCGGAGAGCGGGTGGCAAACACTCCGTGGGGACGATTGTCGGAGGGCGGGGTTCCCAGTAATTCGAAGCCCCCGGCGCGGTCGAACACCCAAATCACAATTAAGTGCGAAAAGCCCTCGATGTCGGTCAGTCCGACTTCGTATTGCGGCAGAACGTCGAGTATGCCTTCGGCTTCATGTTGCGCCCCCAGGCCTTTCGGGACCTGCTGCGTGTTCTGGTATGGACTTCGAATATGCCCGATCGGCTCCGGGGAGAACATGACAGAAGTTTACCTGTAATTACACACTGAAAGCAGACACTTTCGTCTGCGCGGGTCTGCCTTCCACAAGTCAGAATCCCAGGCCGGGCTTACTGAATCTAAGTAGCATGCGCCGTCGCCAAGGGCTGGTGGTCTTTATCTCGATCATCCAGTCATTGCTTATTTTCGCCCATTACTTCCTTTACAAGACTTGGACGTTTCAGCCTCCTGATAACGCAATTCAGGGTAAAGCCTGGGTGGGAACGATACTGGGAATCCTGTGTGTCAGTTTTGTTGCCGCTTCCCTGCTCGCTTTCCGTTACACCAACGTCTTCGTACGGACATTCTACCGTGCCGCCGCCGTCTGGATGGGCCTTCTGAGTTTCCTTTTTCTAACAGCTGTTTTGTCTTGGGTCATTTTCGGGATAGCCAGCATTGCCGGCGCGCAACTCCACTTCCATCGCATAGCGGAAGTCTGTTTCGGATTAGGCGCAGCTTTGGGCTTACTGGGAGTTTTCAATGCGAGTTGGACTCGTATCACGCACGCGCGAATCCACCTGGAAAATTTGCCCGACGTCTGGCGCGGACGCAAAGCGGCGTTGATCAGCGACGTCCACCTTGGTCACGTGCGCAACGGAAGTTTTCTGCGGCGGATGGTTAGCAAGATTCTGGAACAGGAACCCGACGCCATCTTCATCGCCGGCGACTTGTACGACGGGACCGCCATTGACGCTCACAGCGCCGCAGCCCCGTTATCAGAACTCAAGGCTCGGCACGGCGTCTATTTTGTTGCCGGAAATCACGAGCAATTTGGAGACGACAGCAAGTACCTGAATGCCGTTGCGGCTGCCGGAGTGCGCGTTCTGCGCAATGAAAAGGTTGATTTGGCCGGCTTGCAACTTGTGGGAGTTCCTTACAATCAGGCCTCGAACAACGGTTCCCTGGCGTCAGTTCTACGCCGTGTACCTTTGGATCGCGACCGGGCCAGCATCCTGTTGACACATGCTCCGGATCATCCGGACATTGCTGAGGCTGCCGGTTTTTCCCTGCAACTGTCCGGACACACCCATCTCGGCCAGTTCATCCCCTGGAGCTGGTTTGCGCGCCGGACATACCGGCAGTTTGTCTACGGGCTGAGCCGGATCGGCAAAATGCAGGTCTTCACCTCCAGCGGCGCTGGAACCTGGGGTCCGCCGCTGCGCCTTGGCTCGAATCCGGAAATTGTCGTCCTGCAGTTCGAGTAGAAGCGTCTAACGAGAGCAATCCTACTTAGAGTGGTTCACGCCAGCCTGCGCGTCCGGCCGATCATTCACCACTTTGCGCTGGCGCTCAGTTTCTTCATCTGGCCGTTCGGTGATGCCCTGAACCGGGCGTTTCGGAGTCCGTGTGGTGACCGATCCTTCGTGGGCTACGGTTTCCGGTTGCGTGTTGTGTTGCTGAGCACTGCGCGGGAGCCGCCGAGGACTTCGATTGGTGCCCGTTTCCGCGCCTTCCATGTGTTCGTATGCTCTGTCTTCCGCCTCATTCCCCAAGTCGGTCTGAGCGGTTTCCAGGTCTGTCTGTTCTGGAACGGTGTTTTGCTCACTTTGTGTGTGCGGACTTTTCTGCTTTGTCATATGAAATCCTCGCTCATTACGGAAAATGCACGGGAGTCGCTGTTATTGCGACCCGTGCCCTTGTGTGTACGCATTACCACCGCAGTCCGAAAGTGACTGGAACAAAGGTGAGATCATTGCCGTGAGTTGTGAACATCCGGGAATAACGTGCCTCACCGAACACTTTCAGGGGACTGTGCCCCAAGGGAAATTCGAGGCCTGCCCCAGCATTGAATCCCATCTTGTAAGTTGTCGCTGAGTCTACGACTTGATTGACACCGAAAGTGGCGGGGTAGCAATAGCCCCAGAAAGGATCACAGTAAAAGGAGTTGATGAGGCCGGGTTGAGTAAGGCTGAGGTTGCGGTAGTACACGCCCGGACCGGCCAATGCATACGGCTGAATATGCCAGTGGGGGGAGCCATAAAAAACCGGAGTCAAACTGGCCGACCAGATCGTGGTGTATCCGCCAGGCTCTCCGAACCGCGCCAGGGCGGCATTGTTCAGGTTCCAGCGGTTGTAGTTGAAATCGAGGTCCAGCGCGAAATTCCGCGTGGCTCTGTAGCCACCCCGCACGTCAATGTTCCAGCCGGTATTCACATTGTTGCCGGCGCGGCCTGCGGGCTCGGTAAAGCCTCCGCCGACGCTGGCGTCGAAATGAGAGAAGGGTTCGGATTCCTGGGCGTAAGCCACTCCAAATGCACATACACCGACAAAGCCGAGAAGAAGCGTGAGAAAACTGGCTTTCATGAGCTAACTCCACGGTTATAGATGCGCTGACGGTTCTAGGAGTTTACAAATCAAGGCAAACTCGGCTGCTTCTCGCAATGGGAGCTGAGAGTAAATAGCGGGGATTCTCGGTAGAACTGTGTAATGCAAATAGGGGGACTCAGCGGGTTTGGCGCTTGGCCGATTTCTCAGTCTTTCGAGTATTGTCCACGGGTTCTTCCCGGTGGTTCCGACGTACGAATGAAATCCCACGTTTGAGTTCAGCGGTAAGATCGGTAGTCTCGGTTGCTACGTGCACCGGCTTTCCGGATTCGCGACCCAGCCACTGATTCAACTCGTCGGCCGTTGTGGTTACATAGCGCCCCCGTCGCCGGACGGGCATACCTTGCACGGCCCACCTTTGCACGACGGAAGTAGGCTCACCCAGGAAGCCTGCAATCTGTTGCCAGCCTTTGAGGTCTCCGGGGTCTTGTATTGCAGCTTTTTTGCGGACTGGTTTTGCCATTCGACTATCAGTGTTTCGTATCCCTCGGCGGCGTTAAGGATGCTTTCTGTTTCTCGACGTCTTCGCGCCGCGACCCGGCGCAACTGGCGGTCCTTCAGGTCGGAACGCCCAGTTTCGGCAACAGCCACTGGGTCAAGACCACGTAAGCAACAAGAAACGCAATTGCCCAGCCCCATTCATGCATGTTTGAGTTGCTCCTCGCCTCCCACGCCCAGCTTGCGAAGTAATGTCATCATCGGGCAACAGTTCGTAAAACCAGACTGGAACAAGTGTAATCCCAGGAAGGCGGTAAACAGATACCAGTAATCACTGAGCCAGTGCCCGAGGGAGAGGGACACGAGCACAAAGAAACCGCATACCGCCCAAAAGCGCGAGCAGGAAGATCAGCCCACCAGAACGCGGGTTTCACCGCTCCACTCCCACAACGTCCGCAGGCTGCATCCATGCCGTCGTCTCATTGATGATTTCGTACGTGCTATGGAGAGTGGCGGTTTTCTGCACCATCGCGCCCACGGAACAATACTTCTCCTCCGAAAGGCGAATCGCTTCCTGCAACGCTTTTTCATCGATATCAATGCCGGTGACCACGTGATGAATTCGGACGGCCGTGAACACCTGGGGCGGACGCTCCGCCTGATCCGCTTCGACTTTCACCTGATATCCCGTGATCTTCTGGTGATACTTCTGGCGAAGCACGGTGATGACATCAAACGCGGTGCAGCCGGCCAGACCGGCGGCAACGAGTTCAATTGGCTTCGGCCCAGTCCCGCCGGCGGTATCATCCAGCAACAGGTGATGCCCGGTGCCGGTTTGGGCCACAAATTGCCGTTGGGATTTAAAGGCTTGAGTAAGGTCGACTTGCGCGGAAATCATGGTTCCCTCCTGCTTTTCGGGTTCAGAAGAACACGAATAAATGCAGAAGTCAGTGATTTGTTTCACACTATTTCTGGAATTCCAATTGAAGATTTTTCAAAGGGGAACAGCTCAGGATTGAGTCGCGAGGGTGGCAACCGCACGCTTGTAGTTCCGCACCAGTTCCTTGCGCAGCCGGGCGGCTTCTTTACTCGTCGGGCACGCAGCAGGAGCTTTGCGGCACTGCTCGATGGTGGCTTCCAAACTCGCTAGAAACACCTGGCATGGCCCACAACCGCCAATGTGTTTTTCCAATTCTTCACAGAGGGAATCATCCAGCTGATCGTCGAAGTAATTGGACAATTCGGCGAACATCTGCTTGCATTTCGCCGGTCTCGGAGCTTCCTCGCTGGAGATAACCGGCGCGGGCGGCTTTAGCTTGCGCGGCTTCAATGCGCTCATCAGCTCTTTGCGCACAAACAGCCTGGCGCGATGCAGCCGCACCCGCACGGTCCCTGGACGCAAACCGGTAATCTCGGCCACCTCATCATCCGTCAGCCCTTCCATATCCCGCAGCACCAGGACGATGCGGTACTGGGCTGGCAATCTCTGAATGGCTTCGCGCAATCGTGAGGCATTCTCACTGTGAATGGCATAGGCCTCGGGGTTAATCCTGCCATCCGCGCTCAGTTGCTCCAGCTCTCCGCGACCGGGCATCAACTCTTCCAGCGAGAGCTCCCGCGCGGGAGCAAATTTACTTTTCCGGCGGCTCATCAGGCAGCGATTCTTCGCCACTTTGTACAGCCACACCACCAGCGCCTTGGGACTGTCGAACTTCGGAAGGTATGGGACTGACTTGAGCAGAACCTCTTGCATTGTGTCCTCAGCGTCCTCGCGCTGGCCGCACACTCGCATGCTGAAGGAAAAGACCGTGTTCTGCAGCAAGGCGAGTGCCTGCTCCAATGCCACCTGATCCCCGCGCCGCAATAACGCAACCGCCTGCTCGACGTCCGCCCTCATTGCGCTAACTGTAGCATGAGAAAAACCTTTGAACTGTCCTACTGCACTCAGCAACACTCAACTGCTAGCGGGTTCGTTTTCAATGGCGGATAATTATTGCCTTATGAAGATCGACGAGCGGTTCCAGAGCGAGGCTGACAAGTATGCTGCCTACCTCGAAACTCCCGAAGGGCGGTTACGTCTGGATCTACCGTTTGCTAATCTGCGAGAATTTCTCTCGTCGCCAGCAGCCACAGGGTCATCGCGCGCTCTGGATTTGGGGTGCGGCACGGGAGCCAACGGGCTGCGCCTGGCGCGACTGGGGTATGACGTGATGCTGATGGACTCCTCTGTGGCGATGCTGGAGATTGCGAAACGAGCCGCAAAAGAAGCAGGTCTACTGGAGAAGATCGAAACAAAACAGGGAGACGCCAACCTGGCGGATCCTTTTGATGAAGCAGCGTTCGATGTGATTCTTTGTCACAATATTCTGGAGTTTGTCGAGGATCCAGTCGCTGTGTTACGCAGCGCTGCAGGGGCGTTACGAACTTCCTCGGGGATCCTGTCGGTTCTGGTGCGAAACCGTGCGGGTGAAGTATTGAAAGCCGCTATCCTGTCCGGAGACGTGGATGCCGCCGCATGTGGTCTCACCGCGGAGTGGGGCAATGAGGCTTTGTACGGCGGCAAGGTGCGATTATTCACACCAGAGGCGACGAGAAGCATACTCACGGCGGCGTCGCTCGAGGTGATAGCCGAGCGCGGTGTGCGGGTGATGGCAGATTACCTCTCTCCGCGAGTTTCACTTAGCGACGAGTACGACCGCGTTTTTGCACTGGAGCGCCAGCTCGGCGGCCGGCCGGATTTCTCCGCAATCGCCCGCTACACTCACTTCCTGGCGCGACGCGCAAACACGACGATCAGGGAGGACGCATGAACCACGTCGCATTACGGCCTTCATCATCGGCATCTCGTGTGACTGCCCCTGATGCCGGGATTTCCCTCGGACTCGGATTGACCAACGAGTGCAATCTGGCGTGCGCTTTCTGTTACCGCGATCCGACTCGCACCGATCGTTTGTCTCTCGAGCAAGTGAAATCCGTTATGGAGCGGCTGCCCGTTCACTCGGTGAATCTGGGCACAGGTGAGAACGGTATGCATCCGGAGTTCAAGGCCATATTGGGCTATCTGCGAACGAAACCGGTCAAGCTAACCATCACTTCCAATGGTCACAGTGTTTCTGTCCTGGAAGACGATGAACTGCGCGCGTTCCATGACATTGAGTTTTCTCTCGATTATCCGACGCAAGCCGAACAAGACGCACAACGCGGGCAGGGCAATTGGGAACTGATCCATCAGCAGGCAAATCGATGCGTGAAGCTGGGCATACCTGTAACCGTCATTGCGGTGATGATGAAGTCGAACTATCTGCGACTGGCGGATGTGGCGCGGGTGGCGAAACAGTATGCCGCTCCCTTGCGCGTGAATGTCTACCAGGCAGTGCGATCCGACATCTATGCGCTGACCTACGAAGAGTACTGGGAAGGATTTCGCGCGCTGTTTTCGCAAACGGATGTGATCGCAATCGGGGAGCCGCTGGTTCGCGCGATGGCAGGCATGGGGCCGCGGGAAGGAGGATGCGGGGTGAGCACGGTGCGCGTTACACCGCGCTCCACCACACAGCCGTGCGTCTACTGGCCGGGGTCGGGGCAACCCTTTTCAGATTTGATCTCGGCGGGATGCGACATTTTGAACTCGATCCCGTTCGAGCAGGCGCGGACACTTCCTCAAGCCTGCGAGCCTTGCGAGTTTCGAGGTTCCTGCCATGGGGGATGTGCCGGACGGCGGCGACTGCAAGGCGCACTCCTGGAACCTGATGTTTATTGCCCGATTATCCGGGGGCAACGCCCCACGCTGCCGATCCAAATGGCCGCTCATCGTGATCTCCCAAAGATGAGCAGTTCGTGCACTACGGTTGTAATTGCCAGAGACGAATGATCGACAGCCTCAGCTGGCATCTCGTGCCAATGACGGCTCCTAGAGCTAGACGCGAATCGTCCTTTACTGTGCTTTGACCCAGTTATCGGAGCCAGCCAGCTTCACTGAGACATCAGAAATGAAGATGTGCAGAGGCTTGCTATCGGCGGTGCCACGGTGCTCAGTCGAGATCAGCAGCGGACCAGCCTTTTTGTAGCCAGCCCACGTGGCTGTGACGACGCTGGGCTTTTGGGCGCCGCCACGGTGGTAAACCATTTCCTTAACGCGATTGTCTTTGCCGACGTAAAGATCCCAGGTATCGCCGGGGGTGTATCCGCCAGCTTCGGCTGGATACTTGACCGACACTAGCGTGGACGAAGCGGCGCCGATCGGTAACTTCTTCATGCCTTGATCAGTCACTGCGGCGCTGGTGTCCCAATAAGCATGGAAGGGGAACAGAAGCCAGTAATTGTCGTTGACGAAAGACGGTTCAATTTCGTTTTTCACCTGATCGGATTGGCTGGCCAGTTGAGAGCTGTCATAGGTGACCTTCACCGGCTTGCCAGCCTTGTCCTTCCCTTCGTAGGTGATCTTGCCGGTCTTCGGCTCCCACTCCCAGGCGTGAGCGACTTTGAATAATCCCGGGATTTCTCCGTTCCAGGTGTAGCGAATCGCTTCGACCTT
>QHVR01000426.1 GCA_003223595.1 Acidobacteriota bacterium | reverse complement strand
GGCAGGCCTGCTGCTCGATTTCAAAGATCTCCGGGAGGTAATGAAGCACGTGATCGAACGTCTGGATCACCAGATGATCAACGACGTCGAGCCGTTTACCCAAATCAACCCGTCTGCCGAGAATCTGGCGAAGTATTTCTACGACGAATCGAACACGCGCCTGCAAACCGTGACGAGCGGCCGCGTAAGAGTGAAAGATGTCACCGTGTTCGAAACGGACACTACAACCGCCAAATACAGCGAATGAGCAGTTGCCAGTTGCCGGTTGCCAGTAACAGCTGGAGAGGAGCATTTTTGGGGAGGTCCTATAAAGATCTGGTCGCCTGGAACAAATCGATGGATCTGGTGACTGCAATTTATCGATCAACTGGAGCCTTTCCCAAAGACGAACTGTTTGGCATCACTTCTCAACTCCGCCGGGCCGCAGTCTCGATTCCCAGCAATATTGCTGAAGGACAAGGGCGATTGTCGGGAGGGGAGTTCCGCCATTTTCTAGGGCAAGCAAGAGGCTCTTTGATGGAAGTCGAAACACAGGTGCAGATTGCCCACAATTTGGGTTACCTGCAGGAAGACTCGCTTGGTGTTCTTCTGGAGGCCTGCGCTGAAGTCGGCCGCATCCTGAACGGTCTTATAGCGTCCATTTCAAAACCATCGGACACCTAAACTGGCAACTGGCAACTGGCCACTGCTTTTATGCAGATCACCGAGATCTACAAATCGCTCCAAGGTGAATCCACCTACGCCGGACTCCCCTGCATCTTCGTCCGCCTGACCGGATGCAATCTGCGTTGCACGTGGTGTGACAGCGAGTACACATTCCAAGGCGGCGTAAAGATGTCGCTCGAGCAGGTGATGGCCGAGGTGCAGCGCCTCAGCCCAAACGGTCTGGTTGAGATCACCGGCGGCGAGCCCATGCTGCAGCAGCGCGAGGTTGTTCCCCTTATGCAGCGGCTTCTCCAGGCCGGATACAAGGTTTTGCTGGAAACCAGCGGAGAGCGTCCTCTCGCATCTGTTCCATCAGAGGTCGTCAAAATCGTGGACGTAAAATGTCCTGACTCCGGGGAAGATGACACATTCAGCTCTGAGAACTTGAATGCATTAACGCCGCGGGATGAGGTCAAATTTGTCTTGAGCAGCCGACGGGATTATGACTTCGCCCTTGACTTCGTCCGCAGGCACGATCTTGCTGCAAAGGTGAACGCAATCCTGTTTTCCCCTGCATTTCGCAAAGACGCAACCGGTGGCCGCGACGCTTGTCACTGTTTGCTCGATCCGCAGCAACTGGCCGAATGGATGATCGCAGACAACATTCCCGCCAGGCTCGGCCTCCAACTGCACAAGTTCATATGGGACCCGGCTCTGAAAGGCGTGTAGCTCTGCCACTTACGCCGCCCAGAACAAACAGGGAGGATCAGGGTTTAATTCAGTAAGAATGAAAATGTCACATGCCCACTTTCGGCAAATCCCGCGCCGTAGTTCTGCTGAGTGGAGGCATGGACTCTTCCGTGTGCGCCGCGCTTGCCGTCCGCGACTATGAGGCGGCGGCCGTTCATGTCAGCTACGGGCAGCGCACCCAGGAGCGCGAGCGCCAGTCGTTCCTGGCCATCTGCCAGCGTCTGAAGATCCACGATCGCCTGATGGTGCACAACGAGGCATTCCGCGCCATCGGCGGATCCGCTTTGACCGACGAATCAATCGCTGTGCCCGACGCCGAAGACATCGGGCGCGACATCCCCGTCACCTATGTGCCCTTCCGCAACGCGCATTTTCTAGCTGTCGCGGTGAGCTGGGCTGAGGTGCTGGGCGCCGAAAAGGTCTACATCGGCGCGGTCGAGGCTGATAGTTCCGGCTATCCCGATTGCCGGCCGGCCTATTACAAAGCCTTCAACGAGGTGGTCAAGACGGGCACACGGGATGGGCGCATCGAAATCCTCACCCCGCTCATCGCCATGCGCAAAGCTGAGATTGTGCGCCTCGGCCTTGAATTGGGTGCACCGTTCGATTTAACTTGGTCATGCTATAGCCGGGAGGATGAGGCCTGCGGCGTCTGCGACAGCTGCGTGCTGCGCTTGCGCGCGTTCGAGGCAGCCGGAGTCCGCGACCCGATTCCGTACGCGGCGAAAGTTTAGTTGCTGGCCCGCCAAACAGTCCAGCGACCTGCTCCATGAATGTTTTTGCCGGGAGGCAAAATGAAAAAGCACTTCGGATTCATTCTGTTCGCGGTTGTGACGCTGGCATTGTGTGTCCCACAAGTATTCGCCCAGGCTTCCGGATCGGTGAAAGGCGTCTGCAAAGATCCAGAAGGCAAGCCGATCGCCGGGGGTGTGGTTCAGTACGAGAACCTCGACAACGGCCAGAAATATGCGCTGAAGACCAACGGCAAGGGCGAGTACTTCTCGCTCGGACTTTCGCCGGGCAAATACAAAGTAACGTTGTACAAGACACCCGACGACCAGAAAGCCGCCAAAGAGACATTCCACGTCAACGGTTTCCAGGTGCAACTGGGCGAGAATAGCCTCGACTTCGACCTGCAAAAGGAAGCCCAGAATGCGGCTAAGGGTCAGGGCCTGACTCCTGAGCAACTGAAGCAGATGCAGGAGCAGCAAGCGAAGGCGCAGAAGGAAACCAACACCGTCAAGTCCCTGAACGAGAAGCTGAATGCCGCCAAGACTGCTGCCGATGGCGGTGACTACGATACAGCCATCGCCGACCTGAACGAGGCCACTCAGGTCGATGCCTCACGCGATCTCCTCTGGTTCAAGTTGGCAGATTACTATCGGCTGTCGGCCACCAAGCAGACGGATCCTGCGGAAAAGCAGAAACGCTTTGATTCCGCCGTACAGGACTATCAGAAGGCAATCGACCTCAAGAAGGGCGCCACCAACGACAAGGATCCCAACGCGGCCGCCAACCTCGCCGCCTACTACAACAACATGGCGGAAGCGTACGCCAAGTCCGGCAAGACCGACGACGCCATCAAAACCTACGAAATGGCGGCGCAGGCCGATCCCACCCACGCGGCCGGATATTACTTCAACGAAGGCGCTGTGCTCACGAACTCGGGCAAGGTCGATCCGGCTCTGGCTGCATTCGACAAAGTGATTGCCGCCGATCCCAACCGTGC
The DNA here is from genome assembly GCA_003223595.1 of Acidobacteriota bacterium. Classification (GTDB taxonomy): domain Bacteria; phylum Acidobacteriota; class Terriglobia; order Terriglobales; family Acidobacteriaceae; genus Sulfotelmatobacter. The sequence goes on along the minus strand of QHVR01000426.1, from coordinate 1,729 downwards.
CGACGCTTACTACTGGAAGGGCGTGAACATGATCGGCAAAGCCACCCTGGGGCAGGGAGGCAAGATGGTTGCGCCGGACGGCACCGCCGAAGCTTTCCAGAAGTATCTCGAACTCCAGCCGAGCGGAACCTATGCCGACGCTGCCAAGCAGATGCTGGCCAGCATCGGCGCCTCGGTTCAAACCAGCTTCGGCAACAAGAAGAAGTCCACCAAGAAGTAGATTTTGTTTTAATCAGCGACTTGAAGTCCAAGGGCGGCTCAAGGGCCGCCCTTATTTGTTCAGGTAAAACGTAGGGACAGCCTCTCAGGCTGTCCAGCCGGGCGAAGCCCGGCTGCTGGGGCGCGCCCGGTTACCTTGGGTATGCTCCCACTGTACCTTCCTCGCACAACCTGCACGCGGTACATTGAATCCAGCTTTCTTTCCAAGTCTGTGGTGCGTGCGATTCCGCAAGCGAGGATGAATGGCAGCACCAGGCATTGCTCCAATTTCGGTTATTCTCGATGATTTTTCCGGCACTGGCCGCATCGCGACCCCGGCCTTGCTGGGCGCCATGCTGCGCGCGGAACAAAAGATCAGCGACCTGATTTTTTCTCCGGGACGTCCTCCGCAGGTGCAGGTTTACGGACAGATGATCCCGGTGCAGGTGCCCGGATTGACCGTCCTGAGTGCCGATGACACCCGTCATATCGCGGCCGACCTGATTGCCGACAACAAGCAGGCGATTACCACTTTGCGCGAGCACGGGGCATGCGATATTTCTTTTGGCCTGCCGGGCCTGGCGCGCTTTCGCGTCAACATTTTCATCCAGCGAGGAAGCTGCGCGGTGGTGATGCGCGTCATTCCCACGGAAATCCCCGATTTCGCTACGCTGCGCCTGCCCCAATCCCTATCCGACATCACCAAGCTGCGCGATGGCATCGTGCTGGTGACCGGCCCTGCAGGATCGGGCAAGTCTTCTACGCTTGCGGTGCTGCTTGACGCCATCAATCGCGAAAAAAATTATCACATCATCACGGTGGAAGACCCCATCGAGTTCCTGCACAACCACAAATCTTCCACCATCCACCAACGGGAACTGCACAGCGATACTCCAAGCTTTGCCCACGCATTGCGTTCCGCCATGAGACAGGCTCCCAAGGTGATCCTGGTCGGCGAGATGCGCGACCGCGAGACCATTGAAATCGTGCTGGAAGCGGCGGAGACCGGCCACCTGGTTCTTTCCAGCCTCAACACCATGGACGCGCCCAAGACCATCGAGCGCGTTGTGGGTTCGTTTGCGCCCGGCGAGCAGCCGATGGTGCGCGAGCGCTTCGCAAAATCGTTCCGCTATATCGTCTGCCAGCGTCTGATGCCCAAAACGGATCGCAGTGGACGCGTGGCTGCTTTCGAGATCCTCAAAGCGAATGCCCGCACCCGCGAGTGTATAGAAAAAGGCGAGCGCGAAAATAAGACCTTGCTCGAGGCCATCAAGGCCGGCTCCGCCGAAGGGATGCAGCACTTCGACGGCGACATTGCCCGGCTGGTGAAGAGTCAGGTAGTCGACTTCGAAACCGGTCTGTCCTTCGCCACCAATCCTGCAGTGCTCGGCCAGGAATTAGCGAGATAACCCGCGGCTCGCGCGGCAGACTTCCCACGAGATGCCGACCATGACGTGATCCTCTATTATCATCCTCATGTCGTCCGCTCCCTCCGTTTCGCTGGTACTCAGCTTCGAAGAAGCGCGCCAAG
>QHVR01000425.1 GCA_003223595.1 Acidobacteriota bacterium | reverse complement strand
TCAGAAATTCCAACTCCACCACAAATCCCAGCCCTGCGATCTTCGCTCCCAGTTTCTCCGCTAATTTCGCCGTGGCCTCCGCAGTCCCGCCGGTCGCCAGAAGATCGTCGACGATGAGCACTCTCTGCCCCTTTTCGATCGAGTCCTTATGAATCTCCAGCGTGTTGCTCCCGTACTCCAGCGCGTAATCGTACCGTTCGCATGGCGCCGGAAGCTTGCCCGGTTTACGCACGGGAACAAACCCTGCATTCAAGCGGTACGCCAGCGCCGGTGCGAAGATAAACCCCCTCGCCTCCATCCCCAGCACCAGATCGATATCCTGCGAGATGTAATGCTCGGAAAGTTTGTCGATGAGCGTGGCGAATCCGGTTTTATCTTTCAGCAGTGTGGTGATGTCGTAAAAGAGAATCCCCTTCTTGGGAAAATCGGGAATCTCGCGAATGAGCTTCTTCAGATGATCGGCGTCCAGGGCCGAGGCTTTCGCCATCTGCCACGCTCCTTTGAAAATAAAATTTCACAGTTGCAACTTCGGAATCTACCAGGCCCCTTCGATCCGGAAGGAACTCAGGCTTTGCGCCGGAGTGGCCTCAGAAACTTCAACGGCATCGACGCGGGCTGCCCGCGGCCCCTCCCGCAAGCGGCCGTGCAAACCGCTCAGCTGATCGCGAGTTCCCTGGGCCAGCACTTCCACGCTGCCATCATGATTGTTGCGCACCCAGCCTGCGATCCCGAGCATGTGCGCTTCCCGCTCCACAAACCAGCGGAACCCGACTCCCTGCACGCGCCCGCGAACTACATAGCGCTTCGCTTCAATAGCTTTTTCGCTGGAAACCATTTCGAAAGTGTTTCAGGATCGCAACAGAAGTTCTGCCTTGAATTTTGAAACCCTGAATCTCAGGCTCTGGACAGGTACGCGCCGTCCGAGGTATCGACCTTGATCTTCTCGCCTTCGTTGATGAAGGGCGGAACCTGCACTACTAACCCGGTTTCTGTCTTGGCCGGCTTGGTGACACTCGAAGCCGTCGCGCTCTTCAGCCCGGGCTCAGTTTCGATGACCGTCAATTGCACCGTCTGCGGCAACTCGATCCCCACGGCCTTGCCATCGAAAAATTCCACTTTGATCTGCAGGTTGGAAATGAGGTAGTCGACCGCGTCCCCCAGAATCTCTTTGGTCAAATGCGTCTGCTCGTAATTCGACGTGTCCATGAAGTAGTAGCTGTCTCCGTCGTTGTACAGGTACTCCATCTCGACTTCATCGACGTTGATTTTTTCAATCGGATCGGGCGAACGGAAGCGGTGCTCGAACATCGCGCCGGTGCGCAGGTTGCGCAGCTTGGCCTGGATGAAGGCGCGCAGGTTGCCGGGAGTGCGGTGTTCCACGCTGAAAACCGAGTGCAGATCATTGTTGTGCTTGATGATCATGCCGGGACGTAGCTGGGTGGCAGGGATCGACATCGCTCGAAACTCTCCTTGTACGATTGCGGTTTGAAGCTGGCGGAAGGCGGGCAAGCCACACATGTTCCGCCGCCACGAGGGCTAAACGATTATTTTACACTCAGCTGTACCGGAAAAGAAACCTTACCCAACTGGAACTCATCGTAAAGCCGCGGGATGCTCGCTGGCGAATCACGCCTGCTTTCAGGTCGCAGACCAGACTAGAATGGTGCTGCAGAATCGTGGTCGAGTTTTCGCGAATTTGCCCGTGAATTGCCGGGCGGAAAAATGAGGTCATATCATGCGTACCAGCGGACGTTATGAATCAGCTGAGAGCGGCAGCCACATCGGTACCGCCGTCACATTCTTGTTGATTGGCTTAGGCGCCGGCGCCTTAATGGGGCTGATGTTCGCGCCCAAGCCGGGTAAACAGTTCCGCCGTGATCTGCAACGCGGCTACGAAGATGCCAAAGACAACTTCGGGGATTGGGCGGACGAAGCTAAAGATCGCGTCCGTGACGTTAGCGAGCGCGTTCGCGATGCCGCCAGCCGCGGCGTCGACTTCGCCGAAGAATTGCGCGACCGCGCCGAGCCCATTCGCCGCGCCATGAAACGCAGCTGATTCCTTCCAATCAGGAGTCAGATGCCTCGGTCTCTGACTCCTACTTCTTCAACTCTATTTAAACCATCCCGAGAAGGCGCGTCCGATCCGCCCGAAGAATCCCGGATGCTCGACCTTCTTCCGCTTCAAAGGCGGCAAAGGATCTACCAGTGCAGGCGGGGGCTGAACCACTGCCTCTAGATGCACCTCGCGCCCAACTGTATCGTCCAGTGGCAAACTTCTGGCCGCTTCGACCGGGGGTGGCGGAGCACTCGATCGACTTCTTCCGGTGAAAACCAGCGGGGCGCTGAGTTGCTCGCTCGCTTCGCCCGGCTTGGCATTCGACACCGCAGGCAGTTCCGTTCCCTTCGCGCCAGGCTTGTCTTCCGCTTGCTCTTGCGCGCCAGCGCCCAGCGTCACCTTGGTCCCGAGTTGCGACTCCGGCACCTTCTCGACCGGCGCCGCCGTCCGCAGCACAGGCTTCGGAGCGGGTGGACAACCGCACTCCAGAGGCACATCCGTATCCACCTTATCGATCTGCCCGGAGCGGAACACTACCTGCTCTCGTGGCCGGACTTGATACATCCGATCTCCCATCAACTCCGAAACAATAGCGGACGAAGTGTTCCCGGCCAGCGAGCGCACGCATGTGTTGCCGTGCGAATCGGCGCTGACCGCGAAATGAAAATTTCCCGGCCCGGCGAACATGATGCGGAAGTCCGGAGTCAGTACGGCATCGGTAGAAGATGCCAGCATGTAGTGAGTCTCGATGGCGCCGCTGCCCATGCCAAACATCATGTCCCGCTTGCTGTTCGAGGGCGTCAGCGACAGCGTGGTCCCCGGACACACACGCACCTCGCCACCACCGGCAAGACGCAATACGGTAGTGTCCGATCCGGCTGTCACGGAAGCGCCAGCGGCTAGATGAGTGGCATCCATGACCGCCGATCCCGATTCCCCGCTCACCGGTACCACCGTCGCATCACTGAGCGTTATTCCGCCCGCAGTCTGCGGCTCGGCCCGTTCGCGCGGCTTGCTGGCATTCTCGTCCTCAGGCGGCTTCAACCGCACCAGCAGACGCTTGTCCGCGCTCTCCCAGGAATGTCCATACGGCGCCTTCAGATCCAGAACGATGCGCGTGATGGGCGGATTGCTTTGATACTGCCGCACGCGGATCGCGATGATATTGCCCTTGCGTACTTCAATCCGGTCCTGCGCCATGGTCAACCGGGAGTTCGGCAGATCGATGACCAGCCGCGGCGGAGAGTCCAGAAGCTGAATCTCCGGGATTACGCTCGCGTTGGCAAGCACCTCGACGGCGGGAGTTCCCTTTTCCTGCACGATGCGGACGCTGCGGATTTGCCGCGGAGGACCAAAATTCTGGCCGGCCATCTCCAGGGTGGCGAGGGTCAGCACTAGCGCGCAGAGCAGCTTCACCGGGGTATGACGCACATCATTCTCGCTGGGAGCTTGATGGAAACATATCACTTGTGGAGAGCTGAGAGAAAGTGCAATTGAGGAGAACGGTAGTCAGTAGTAACGCCTGATGGCTGGGGACAATTCTGAAAATTGCGAAGGTGAGTTCCGAGGTTTAACGTCAGTCTTGCGACAAAAACTCGTATTCCTCGATCATGGCTGCCACTCTGATTTTTCCCTCGGTCTTGGCGTCTTCCACGCGTACGACGCGCCCCTTACACTGCACCCGGATACTTTCAGTCAGTGTGATCTCCGGCGGAAGGGTGAGCGTGAAGCCGATCGGAGATCCTTCGGCGATCGCCGAGTCCAGGTAAAAGCAAATGCCTCGAGCGCTCACGTCGCGGATCTGGGCCGCTTCGCTGCTCCCATTACTGTTCCGGCTGACACTTACTGGCACACGAAGAGGAAAGCGTCGTGCTGCCCTCTTCTCGTGGTTAACCTCGGCCATGCCTCCTCCAAGTGGCGGTGAAGTGGCGGTACACATGAGCATCCTATGTCATTACAGCGCCGTCAATACCACCGTTGGGCAGCGCATAGCCCTTTCAGGCTAGCCCGGCACTCGGTGTAAGCTGGGTACAGGAGCACCACAGGCTTGGTTTTCGTTCTCGACAACTACGATTCCTTCACTTACAACCTCGTCCAGTACATCGGCGAACTGGGCGCGAAGGTTGAAGTGCGCCGCAATGATCAGGTCACCCTGGAAGAAATCGAAGATCTGCACCCCGAACGCATCGTCGTTTCCCCCGGACCGTGTACTCCGCACGAGGCGGGCATCAGCATCGACCTGATCCGTCACTTCGCGGGGAAGGTGCCCGTGCTCGGAGTCTGCCTCGGGCACCAGGCAATCGGCGAAGCCTTCGGCGGACGTGTCGTCCGCGCCCCGCATTTAATGCACGGCAAAACAAGCCCAGTCATGCACGACAATAAGACAGTCTTTCAAGGCCTTCCCATGCCCATGACTGCGACGCGTTATCACTCGCTGATTGTGGAAGAAAAAGATCTTCCCCCAGAGCTGGAAATTAGTGCCTGGACCACCGAAAAAGACGGCACGCGCACCATCATGGGCCTGCGCCACAAGCAGCACCACGTAGAAGGAGTACAGTTCCATCCCGAGAGCGTGCTTACCGATGCGGGCAAGAGACTAGTCGCCAATTTCCTGGAACTGTGAATCTCCACAGCCCAATGTGGTAAGCCCTAACTCCTGCTCCTGGCAATCTCGACAGCCCGCAACAAAGCCTGCCCCTTGTTCATCGACTCCTGAAACTCCGTACCCGGATCGGAATCGGCGACAATGCCGGCACCTGCTTGGAGATAGGCTTTCTTCCCCTGCATCAACATCGTTCGTATGCCGATGCAAGAATCCAGATTTCCCGCGAAGTCGGCGTACAAAACCGAGCCTCCGTAAATCCCGCGCCGAGTCGGCTCCAATTCCTCAATGATCTGCATGGCACGGACTTTCGGAGCCCCGCTTAACGTTCCTGCTGGAAAGCAGGCCGCAAAAGCATCCAGCGCGTCCAGATCTTTTCGCAGCTTCCCCTCCAGCGCCGATACCAGGTGCATCACGTGCGAGTACCGCTCCACATACATCAGATCCTTCACCTTCACCGAACCGTACTCGCTCACCCGCCCCAGGTCGTTGCGCCCAAGGTCCACCAGCATGACGTGCTCCGCCCGCTCTTTTTCGTCGTTGCGCATCGCCTCTTCCAGACGCGCATCCTCGGCCTCGTCC
>QHVR01000424.1 GCA_003223595.1 Acidobacteriota bacterium | reverse complement strand
GCCTCGGTGTTCTGGCTAATCCTCAATCCACCGTGGAACGTCATTGCCGCACAATACACGTCCGCGCAATGGGCCTTCCTGCTTATCTTTTCGATGATCTCGGTCCTGGGACCATTTTCACTCTACTTCCTGGGCCTTCAACATTTGGAACCCACGCGCGCGATTATCGCCAGCTGCCTGGAGCCGGTATTTTCAATCCTGCTGGCAGCCGCGCTCTTGGGCGAAGGTGTGCGCCCAGTCCAGGCACTGGGAATCGCGCTCGTGCTGGCGGCGATTGTGATTGGGCAGCTCCCGGGCCGTGGCAGGCAGGCCCAGGTAGTCGTGCTTGTAGACCCGATCGAGTGAGCCCGCAGTATGGGAGCTACTTCGCCAAGCGATCAATCTTCGCGGCCAGAATGAAGTCGCTCTCCGTCAGCCCGTCAATCGTATGCGTCCACAAGGTAATTCCCACCTTGCCCCAGGCCAGCAGAATATCCGGATGATGCCCCTCCTGCTCGGCAATGGCGCCCACCCGATTTACAAAATCCAGCGCCTGCTTGAAATCGGGAAAGCGGAATTCACGATGCAGATGGTGCTCGGTCACCACCTCCCAGCCGGGAATGTTGGAGTGAAGCTTCTTCAATTCCTCGCCCTTGAGCGGTGGCACGCCCCCGCGGCAGGGAACACATTTCTTATCGGCTAACGCTTCGCTCATTCTGAACTCCTGAAAAACAATGTAGGGACAGCCGCATCGGCTGTCCGGCGGCCCCGTAAGGGCCTCTTTTTGGATGCGCTCATGCGGCCTGCCGGACCGCCTGATGACACCCGCAAACATGCTCCTGTGTAAAATAGTCTACTCACCATCATGGCAGCGCGATTCCGGCGCGCCAAAACTATCTGGTAAAGGAACTTACGGTGAAAATTCTCGTTATTGGCGGAGCCGGCTACATCGGCAGTCATACCGCCCGCGCTCTGCGGCGAGCCGGGCACGATGTAATCATCTTCGACAATCTCAGCACCGGCTACGAATCGCTGGCCGCCGGCTTTGAACTGGTGAAGGGTGACATCCTCGATGATCGTGCTCTTGCCCAGGTACTCCCCCGCGTGGACGCGATCATGCACTTCGCTGCCCGTGCATACGTCGGCGAGTCCGTAACCAATCCCCGCAGATATTTCCACAATAATGTGGAGGGCGGCCTCTCGCTCCTCAACGCCGCATTGGACGCCGGGGTGAAGAAGATCATTTTTTCTTCCACCTGCGCCGTCTACGGCGAGCCGGGAAAGATTCCTATCGAAGAAAACATTCCACGCCAGCCGGTGAATCCATACGGTGTTTCCAAGCTGTTCTTCGAACAGGCGCTGGAGGCCTACGATCGCGCCTACAAATTTCGCTTCGCCAGCCTGCGATATTTCAATGCCGCCGGCGCGGACGACAGCGGCGAGATTGGTGAACTGCATGATCCCGAAACCCATCTCATCCCTCTGGCCTTGCTTGCCGCGGCTGGTTTGGGCCCGGAACTGCACGTCTTTGGCTCGGACTACCCCACCCCAGACGGAACCTGCGTCCGCGATTACATCCACGTTAACGATCTGGCCAGTGCGCACATCCGCGCTCTGGAGCATCTGGCTGCCGGCAAAGATAGTTTTGCCGCAAACGTCGGGACCGGCGTAGGAGCCTCCGTGCAGGAAGTGATTTCGGCAGTTGAAAAGGTTACCGGCAAGAAAGTACCGCGCACCGTGGTCCCGCGTCGCCCCGGAGATCCTCCAGCACTAGTGGCGAATCCAGCCAAGGCGCAAGCGCTCCTGCACTGGAAAGCTGAACGCGATCTGAACAATGTGGTGTCTACAGCCTGGAATTTCATGGAGAAAAGAAGAACAGCGGTCGCAGAAAAGTAGTCCCTCTGTGGAACCCAGTGTCCCCCGTGGTGAAAGGTTTACGTAATCTATGGCCAATCCGCTAGCAGGGAAGAAGGTCGCATTCTTAGGCGCCGGCAAGATGGGCGGAATCATACTGCAGGCGCTCCTGAACCATGGCCTGCTCTCGGCGAAGTCCACCTCGGCAACGGTCGCCCATGCCGATCGCGCAAGAGCACTCTCCAAAAAAATGAAAGTGAAAGTCGGGACCAGCAACGTCGAAGCCGCCAAGGATGCCGACATCATCATCATTGGCGTGAAGCCGCAAGTGGTCGAAGAAGTAGTCCGCGAAATCAGCAGCCACATGACTCCGAAACAGCTGATCATTTCCGTGGCGGCATCCGTGCCTACCTCAATGATCGAGAAAAATCTCCCGGCGAATGTTCCGGTGGTGCGTGCGATGCCCAATACTCCGTGCCTGCTGGGTGCGGGCATGACGGCCATCTGCAAAGGGAAATATGCCAATGCGGATCACGTTGCCACCACCACGCACATCTTCGACGTAGTCGGACGCACAGTAGTCCTCGACGAAAAGCACATGGATGCCGTGACCGCCCTTTCCGCCAGTGGCCCTGCTTACATCTACATCATTTTGGAATCGCTAGCCGAAGCCGGTGTGAAGGTGGGCCTGCCACGTGACACCGCGACTCTGCTGGCCGCCCAGACCGCCCTCGGCGCATCCCGCGTCGTCCTCGAGACCGGCGATCATCCCGCCCTCCTCAAAGACGCCGTCACCACTCCCGCCGGATGCACCATCGACGCCATCATGGAACTCGAAGAAGGCAAGCTGCGCGTGACCCTCATCAAAGCCGTCGTAAAAGCTGCACAGCGGGCCAAGGAATTAGCTTTCAGCTGATTCGAGCAAGCTGAGCAAATACAGCTACAATCATGCCTCTGGCGTGCTCCATGGATAGCCTGCAAAATTCGCGGTTCAGATTCCTGCTGCTTCTCGCATTCAGCGCCGTCCTCGCCAGTGCGCAATCGACCACCTCCTCGCTCCCCCTGCTGACTCATGCCGATCAGGTGCGCCATCTCAGCGCCGATGAAGCTGCGCTGGGCTATCCAGTGCGCATTCGCGGCGTGATCACTGACGATGTCCCTTCGCCGGATTTCTTTGTGCAGGACTCCACTGCCGGAATTTATGTCGAGGGCAGCACCTCTCCCATATTCGGCCATCATTGGGGGGACCTGGTCGAACTGGAAGGCGTGACCGGCCCGGGAAAATTCGCGCCGGTAATCCGCGAGCAGAAACTTCGGGTCTTGGGGCCCGGCCAGCTTCCGCAGGCCCGCGTTTACCCCTTTATCGAACTTGCCGCCGGGCAGCAGGACAGCCAATGGGCACAGGTCCGTGGCATCGTGCGTTCCGTATCGATCGACCGCACGTCCTGGCCTGAAACGGTGCTGGCGATGACGGTGGCCTCAGGCGATGGCCGCTTCAACGTACGCGTGCCCATTACCCGCGAACAGGATTTTTCCTCCTGGATCGATTCCGAAGTTGTGGTCGAAGGCGTCTGCGGAAGCCTGTTCAACAATCAAAGGCAGTTAATTGGAGTCCTGTTTTACGTTCCCGATCTGCAGTTCATCAAAGTCGAAACCCAGGAGAAAGACGTCCCTATCTCCTCCCTCCTGCGCTTTTCGCCCGGCGGAGGCTCCCACCGGGTGCGGGTCCAAGGCATCGTTTCTTATCAGCAACTCGGACGAACTCTATTCATCCAGAGTGAGGGGCAAGGTCTGCGCGTGCTTTCGCAGCAAAGCACGCCCCTGGCAATCGGCGATATAGTCGACGTCCTCGGATTCCCGGCGACCGGAGAGTCCGCGCCTGTGCTGGACAACGCCGCGTTTCATCGCGTCAGTCAGGGGCCGCCGCCGCAACCCATCACGTTGGACCTGACTACTTCTTGGGAGCAGTATGACGGAGCGCTGGTCACTACCGAGGCCAGGTTGCTCCATCTGGAGCAGCAGCCGGACGGTCCGCGCCTGCTCTTGCAGCAGGGGGACAGAATTTTTGAAGGGCAGATGGAGCATGCGTCACTGGCAAACGTCTCCGGGCTGCGGGTAAACAGCCAGGTGCGTGTGACCGGGATATGCCTGGTCCGCAATGGAGGACTGTGGTCCACACCTCTCTCCTTTCGCTTGCTCCTGCGTTCGCCGCAGGATGTCGTTGTGCTGCATGCCCCCTCATGGTGGAACCTGCGCAATGCGCTTTGGCTGCTCGGGATTGTCAGCGGAATCCTATTCCTGGTTCTGGCCGGCATGCTCTTCCTGAGCCGCAAGCTGCGCGAGCAAATGAAAATCATCCGGGAGAAAATCGAGCACGGAGCGGTCCTCGAAGAGCGCAATCGCATCGCCCGCGAACTGCATGACACGTTGGAACAGGAACTCGCTGGCATAACCATGCAACTGGACCTGGCCGTGGATTGCTTCCGGCAGGTGCCCATGGTGGCGTTTGACGCCTTGAGCGCCGCTCGCAATATGAGCCGTCACAGCATGGTCGAAGCCCGGCGCTCGGTTTGGGATCTGCGCTGCAGCCTCCTGGAAAAGGGTGATCTTCCTTCGGCACTGACGGAAGTTGTGCGCTCCATTCCCACCCCGCCGGACACAAAAGTCGAAATCCAAGTTCAGGGAACTCCCGTGCGCCTGCCGGGCCGGGTCGAGATGAACCTGCTGCGCATTGGGCAGGAAGCCGCGTCCAACGGCATCAAGCACGGTCACGCGACAAATATCCGAGTTTCCCTGCGCTATACCTCGGAAAAGGTCATACTGGAAGTGTGCGACGACGGTTGCGGCCTCACCGGCGAGCATTCCAAAGCCGGACATTTTGGCATGCTCGACATGCGCGAACGCGCCGAGGCTCTAGGATCTCAACTCGTAATTGATAGCGCTCCCGGCCATGGCACCAGCATTTCCGTCGAGGTCGTGCTGCAACCCCCCGTCACTTCCGATGCCGAGCTTAAAGCCCATACGCATTCTGGTCGTGGATGACCACTTCATGGTCCGCATGGGCCTGTCGGCGTCCCTCAACGTTGAGCCCGACATGGAGGTGGTGGCCGAAGCCGCCAATTGCGAAGCTGCATTAGCCGCCTGCCGCCAGCATCATCCCACGCTCATCATCATGGATGTGCGCCTCCCTGAGAAGAGCGGAGCCGAGACCACCGCCGCCATCCTCAAAGAGTTTCCCGACGCCAATATCCTGATGCTCTCCACCCATTCCGGCGAGGAGGAAGTCTTTCGTTCGCTGCAGGTGGGGGCCCGCGGCTACATTCTGAAGAGCGCCATGCGGGAGGAACTCTTGCGCGCATTGCGAGA
>QHVR01000423.1 GCA_003223595.1 Acidobacteriota bacterium | reverse complement strand
GGCAGCGTGGCGTGGCATTCGAACCGAAGCTGATATGTTGCGCCTGCAGCGCGATCTGCGAGAGAAGCTGTTACAGATGATTGGCGGACTTCCCAAAACCAGGACTCCGTTGCGAGCGAGGATCACCGGCACGATTCCAATGAACGGCTTTCACATCAGTAAGGTGATTTTTGAAAGCCTTCCGGGATTGTATGTGACTGCTCTTCTGTATGTGCCGGACAATGGCGATACAGGCAAAACAAAAAAATATCCTGCCGTTCTCGTACCCGCGGGACACGCCACTGACGGCAAGAATCATTATCAATCGCTGTGCCAGCGCCTGGTACTGCGCGGGTACGTTGTTCTGGCCTGGGACCCGGTCGGCCAAGGGGAGCGCAGCCAGTTCTGGGATGCAAAGACCGGGAAGAGCCGCTACAACCTGATCTGTGCCGAGCATGCCGTACTCGGTAATCTTGCATACTTGGTGGGCGCTAACCTGGCACGCTGGGAAATCTGGGACGGATTGCGCGCCTTTGATTACCTGCTGACCCTCCCCGAAGTTGATTCCAGCCGCATCAACATCACCGGCACGAGCGGGGGCGGCTTTCAGGCGATACACATCGCTGCTCTCGAACCTCGCATCAAAGTCGCCGCGATCTCCTGCTACATCACTGCCCTGCCGATGCGCATTCACAACCGCATTTTCAAGGATCCCGACAGTGATCCGGAGCAGGATCTTTACGGCATGATCTCGAAAGGCGTTGATAATGCCGGATTGCTCGCGCTCATGTATCCACGGCCGGTATTCGTCGCCGCCGCCGTGCTCGATTTTTTCCCCATCGAGGGAGCGGAGAAAACATTCCGCGAAGTGCACCAGCTTTATGCCCGCTTCGGACATGGTGACCGCATCGCCATGGCCGAGGGCTATCACGGCCACGAGTACTCCGATGCCAACCAGGAAGCGGCATTCGAGTTCATGGATCATTTCAATCAAATGCCAGCGGTGCGAACCTTGGCGCCCGTTCAGCAACTCGAGGGGAAGCAGTTGCAATGCACCTCGACTGGCCAGGTGATGCAGGATACTCAAGACGCAAAACCGCTGACCGACTTCATCCGGGACTATTACACCGAGCACCAAGGCCGGCCGACTGAATCAATTCGGCAGCTCTATTTGGGCAAAGGATATCCAGGCATTCGTTCGTGGAAGTTTGTAGCTTTCGAAAATGTGGCACCAGCTGCCGGTACTATCGCATGGGAAAAGGCCGGCACCTCCACTTTCAGAGACATAGCCATTGATCGATATGTCTTACATCACAGCCATAGTCTGGTGATGCCTTTGATCCACATCCACAAGATCAGCGGCCAAAACAAGGGCTGGCTGCTGTGGTTCAGCAAAGATGGCAAAGCTGTTGCGAACGATTGGACGGACATCGCGAAGCAAGTGAATGCCGGACACGATGTCATCAGCTTCGATTTTCGCGGGCTCGGCGAAACGCGTATGCGCTACAAGGCGGTCTCTGAGGACGATCCTTCTCTGGCCCTCACGGACGAGTCGCAGGCGTACGCCAATCCACTTTCGAGTGTTCTGGCGGATTACGTATATAACTCTTTGCTAACCGGCAGGCCTTATTTCCTGCAGATGATCGAGGATGCCGAGATCGCGGTCCGTTTCTCCACAGAGAAACTGCACGCCGGCTCGTTCTCCATTGTCAGCGACCCAGACAGTGCACTCCTGGGCTCGGCCATCGCCAGTACACTTCCCGAAGTGAATCCTGACCCGCATGCCGCGGGGCACATCATGAAGTGGTCGGAAGTCGTTCTACAAGGTCGCGAGTTATGGCCGATTCAGTATTTACTGCCGGGTGGCGCGTACATTCAGTAAGGAACGGCGGCGTAGGGATAATGCGCCCGTATTCGGAGCGGGGCCTCTCTCGGAGGTTTGCAGGTCCGGCCGAATCACGTGGCCGTCGGGACTGCTGAAGTTAGCAGAGCCGCCGAATCCTTGTCGAGATAAATGGTGGCGTTCGGGTGCCGACGCAGAATCGATGCCGGCACCATTGGCATAATTTCTCCCTCGAGCGAGTTCTTCACCGCTTGCGCCTTGCGCTCGTCGGGAACCACCACGATGATTTCCCTCGCGCGCATAATTTGTTTCACCGACATCGAAATTGCCTGCGTGGGAACCTCCGCAACACTGCCGAACCATCCTTCGTTCACTTGCTGCTGCCGGCATTTGTGGTCGAGTTGGACAATCAGGTAGGGGTCGTCGGTCTCGAAATCTGCAGGTGGATCGTTGAATGCCAAGTGCCCATTCTCTCCAATTCCGACAAATGCGAGATCCACCGGCTCACGCTGCAACTCCCTCCCAATCTCGGCAACCGAACGTCGAGCGTCTCCGTCTCCGTCCAGGAAATGGTACCGGGTAATCCCGGTCTTGTTGATGAGACGCTCCAGCAAGTACTTTCTGAAACTCGCCGGATGTGTGATAGGAAGTCCGATGTATTCGTCGAGGTGGAACACCTCGACGCAACTCCAGTCGATGTTGGGAGCGGCGGTCAACGCATCCAGAAATTCGAACTGGGAGGCCCCTGTGGCCGCAATGATTCGAGCGACTCCTCGCTGCTGTATGGCTCGGCGAATCGAAGCCGCGGCCTGCTCCGCCGCAGCCCGGCCCAATGAATCTTTGTCTGAGACAATTCTGATCTGCAATTGAGACACCCTGTTCCCCTACCTTCCTGGCCCGAAACTACACTGCGAAGTCGCATCTAGATTCGCAGCACTCGTGCGGCATTCTCGTAATACACCTTGCTCAAGACAGAATCCGGCAAATTGATTCCGTAAATCTTCCACCGGCCCTGCGGCGGCACTTTCGCCGGAGCGTAGTCGAAATACTCGTCCTCGGTCTCAAGAAAGCGGAAGTAAATTTCATACAGCTTGTCGTTGAAGACCTGCTGCGGATAGTCGTCGCCGTGAGGAGTCGCGTCTGTACCGAAAAGGATCCGGTCCTGGTATTTGTCGAAGAATTTGTGGGCCGTTCTCGGCTGGCGGCCGAGTTCGCCGATGCGCGCCGCGATATCGACGAACATGTTCGGGTAGCGGTCAAGGTTGTCAGAAACGTTTTGCAGATCCTCAGCGAAATTCCCAACGTGCAGCACAACGAACTGCGTTCTGGGATGCCGCGCCATAACACGATTGCGCGCCGCCAGCAGCTCTTCGTTATTGGGAAAGTCGCCGCCGTAAAACGACCAATCGGGATGATTGTTCAGCTCTTCGTAGCGCTCGTTGAAGCGGTCCGTAGGAGTAAAGAACGCGATCGGGTCCGAAACGTGAATGGCCACCGGAATATTGAGTTGTGCACACGCGTCCCACATGGGATCAAACCGGGGATCGTCTATTTTCACAAGGCTCCCCGATGTGATGTTCTCCCGCAAGTACAGTCCGAGTGTCTTCAGAATCTTTAGCCCGCGTGCGCCATCACGATGCGCCTGCTCGATCGCCTGCGCCTGCAGCTTGGGATAGTCCGGTTCTTTGAACCGCGAGTACGAGGGCTCGGCAAAAGTATAGAACCTTCCTGGGTAAGCGCGGTCATATCGCGCAACGGTTTGGGCGAGTCCTTTTTCGTATCCGCCCGTCAGGTTGACCATGGCACGAATGTTCTTTCGCTCCATCACCGCCAATAGTTCTTGCGGCGTTCCCAGATACTGCCGCTCGGCGGCAAGCTCCACTCCCGCCTCCGACTTCGTCGAAGCCGAAATGTGGGTATGGATATCGATCAGGGGAAATTTCGCGCGCTCAACATGCGACTCGCTCACATGCAGCATGCTCTTCGGCTGGTACTGCGAAAGATCGAGCGGCTTGGGAGCGGGCGGGCTTTCCGCCTGGGCGTTTGCCCGGGGCGTAAGGAGCGGGGAAGCCCCTGCGATTAACCCTGCACCATAAAGCCATTCCCGCCGATTCATCGAGACCACCCGTTCTTGTCTCTCACATCATTTCCCCGGCTCAAGCGTTGGCGTGACGATATCCACCGGCTTGTCCTGTCCGATCACGGAACCGTGCCAGACGCTGCCACCGAATGTCGTCACGTAAACCTGATCTCGGTCTTGCGGATCGGGAATCACGCGGTGGCCCCATTTGAAATTAAACCCTGGAACTCGCTTCCAATGCTCTCCTCTGTCGGCGGACCGCCACACAGAGGATTCGAATCCTGCGGCGTACAGGATTTTTGCGTCGTTCGGATCGATGCTCACGTCGTAAACGTGCTGGTCCCGATCCAATACCGAATGCCAGCTCTTGCCGCCATTTTCGGAGAGGTAAATCCCTCCGCCCTCGCCATGCTCCCCGACGGCGCGTGCCCACGCAGCAAGGTAAAGCCTCTGCGGAGACTCGGGATCAGCAGCGAGACCATTGGGCGCGTTTACTCCAGACGGAAGTGCAACCCGCTCCCAATGTTCGGCGCCGTCGCTAGAACGATAGAGAGCCCCGTCGCCGGCGTTCCCGATGCTCCCGTCTTCCGAACGTCGTGCCAGAAGCACATAGAGGATCCCGTCTGCGCCGCGGGCCAATCGCCACGCAAATGGTTCGGACTGGCTGATTCCCTTGTTCTTCAGCGCCCACGTGTGTCCGCCGTCCACGCTCTTGTACACTCCGCGGCCAAACCCGGAAACGTAGAGAACGCGCGCATCCACGGGGCTCGTGGGATCAAGCAAAATGTGTGTGGCGGCGGTCTCATCCATTCCATTATTCGATTTTGCCCAGGTCTTACCGCTGTCATCGCTGCGGCACACACCACCTTTGTAAGCCGAGACCGCAGTATGCCGCCACATTTTCGGACGCGGCAGGTCATGCGTACCGCTGTTCACACTCCAAGCCCGCCCTTTCACCTTCGGATCGAAGACCATCCAATACGTCGTGTTGGTCCAGTCGTCCGGAACGCCCATCGTGGCGCTAGTCCAGGAAGTGCCTCCATCCTCGCTGCGGAAGGCCCCAATATCCGTATATGTAATAAAAATGCGTTTGGGGTCGAATGGATCAAAATGCACGCCGTAATTGGTGGTCACATCAAGCCCGACAGTGCTCCAGCCTTCGTCGTCAACCTTGCGCGAATAGACTCCGTCCCAGGTCGCGCCGCCATCGGTGGTGCGCATCGTACGGCCAAGGTCTGTACCATACGCAAGGTTCGGATCCTGGTCGGCCACCGTCATGTTCAGCGGATTCTCGCCCCAAGTAACGCCGAAGCGCTCTGTGATCCAGTCGTCGTGAACGTTCGTCGCGGGACCGGACGATTCTTTCCAAACCAACTGCCAGTCGTCGCCAGCAGTTGTAGTCTTGGCGACGCCCAGCCAGGTCTTCCCGTCGAGTCTGAGGTCGCTGTAAGAGAGATACGCGGTATCCGGATGCTGCAGGCTAGTTGCGATCGCGCGACTCTTGCCGCCGCTGCCAGGAAGCACGCATTCACGCCAGGTTGCCCCGCCGTCGCTGGAGCGGAACGCTCCCCGTTCGGATGTGAAATAAATCACCGGTTGCTCTCCAGAACCGAATCCGAAACTAAGGTCCGTGGCGGGTGCGGGCAACGGCAGCGTGCGAACACGTGCCCCTGTCACTATTGCAACAGAGTTCGCCGCTCCCACGAAAAGCCGCCGCGCTTCGAGTTTTGAGTGCGGGTCGACCCACAACCGCCGCACGTTCGAGGGTAGGTCCGCCTGTTTCTGCCAGTGTTCTCCTGCATCGCGAGAGGTAAACAGACCTGGACTCTCCTTTCGACCCGCAACCACGTAGAGTAGCCGAGAGTCGGCGGGATCAATCGCCATCGCGTAGATGCTGCCCAATGGATCCGACGGCGAGAGAATGATTTCATCGGCGTGGTCCGAACTCATCTTCACGCCACGCACGGTCGAGGGAACTGGGGACACCAGCGCCCAAGTTTCTCCAGCATCCCGACTCCGCCACAATCCGGTTGCGTGAGCGTACATCGTCTTCGGATCCTGCGGATCGAAAACAAAGAAGTTCACTACCCCACGAAGGTTGAACATCCGCCATGTTCGGCCGCCATCGTGAGTGATGTAAGAGCCAGTCATGTCGCACGAAATCAGTACCGTGTTGAGGTCGTGCGGGCTGATGGTCGGATTGAACATCGCGCCGCCGCCACCGGGACCGACGATCCGGAATCCGCCTGGCCTTTCGGCGAGAGCGCTGGCCAAGCACACTACGATGGAAATCGTGAATGAAGCAAGGATACGGAGTTTCATTAGCTCCTCCCTGATGTTGCCGCGCTGGGGCAATCCCGCTCCCGTATCACGAAGGCTCTACAAATGGTGAGGTCGAAACCGGCCGCCCGTCATTTCAAACCACGTGACGCAGCGACCGGTCCCTGCAGCGGATTGGTCCTAGAACGTTATCCTGAGCCTCAGGCGCACCGTGCGGCGGCTGTCCACGCCCTCCTGCGAGAAGGTAGAGAATGCTCTTCCGAAATCCGGATTCGCGTTCGCGCTAGTTTCAGCCGGATCAAACGGTGCCAACGGATACGCTACGGAATTCGTGCCGTTAGAAACCGGATTGTTTGGATCAACGTGGACCGTGAGGTCGCCGAGCCAGGCGAAGGTGCCGCCTCCGCCGCCGAAATCTGAATTCGGCATTCGCAGGGGATGATTGAAAACATTGTTAATGTCAGCCCCGAGATTGGCGGTTACTCGCTCCCCGAATCTAAAGTCTTTGTGCAGACCAAAATTCACCCCCCAGGCACCGGGTCCCCGCAAAATGTTGCGTTTTGCGACCTGTCGATTGTCAAAGAAATCGGCGCCCACGGGCGGAGGAGCAAATGCATCGGGATTGAAGAGTTGATCCGGTGCTTGATTTGGACCGCGCTTCTTGAAGTCGCCCACCACCAGAGGCCTGCAGCAGGACCCGCTGAAGTCTCCGACGGCATCAAGGGACCCTACGGCAGTATTCCCTGGGAATATTGCGTTGTTGCTATTGAAACAGTCGCTGTTGCAGGTGTAAAACGGCGTAAATCCGGTGCCGCTTTTGGCGAACATCTGAAAGCTTGTCTGCCAGCCACCAATGATCGCGTCAGCAAAACCAGAAAACGAAGTTCCGAATTTCCTGCCCCGTCCGACGGGCAAATCATAAAGCCCAAAAAAAACGAAGCGATGGCGCGATAACCACGCATCCTCGCCGTAGTCAATGTTCGGCTTGAATTGATTGTAGGTCGCGCCACCTAAGCTGGAATTGCCCTGATCCAAGCCTGTAGATTTCTGGTCCTGGTACGTGTAAGACGCATTGAACATCAGGCCATTGCCGTAACGACGCTCGACCTGAGTCTGAAAGGCGTTTGACTGGCTGTGACCCAAGTTTCCGAAAGTCATCAAAAAGTCGCCCAGCTGAGAAAAGGGAATCTTTGCGTAGTCTGCAAGCGATGCTCCACAGTCCCCTGCCATAGGGTCACAGGGGTTAATTCCATCTCCTATTCCGGTGTCGGGATCGGCGAGCGTTGTACCCCACCCAACATTACTGGGAGCGATTTGGTTTAGGTCTCTGCCCAGAATCAGGCCATGCGCGGTCGATCCGAGGTAAGAAAAACGTACAGAAGTTTTCTGCCCTAGCTCCCGTTCAAAGGTGGCGTTGTACTGTTGAATGAGCGGTTGGTGAAGTCCAAAAGGTACAGCGTTGATCGATGGCTGGCCACCTGCATGTGCGGCAAGCCCTCCGGTCATCGGAGTCGGCCACGGTTGCAATGGCGCAGTCGGGTCGTTGTTCTTCCTAAGCGACTGATTGAAACCGTTGGTTGCAAGCGGATCGCGCATCCCCTGGGCAGCCGACGTTGGAAAGTACACTCCGTATCCGCCTCTCACCACGGATCGATCCCCTAAGCGCAGTGCAATGCCGACGCGCGGAGCGACGTTATTCTTGTCACCCTGTACCAAACCTCGGCCGATGCCAAGTCCTGACTGGCCGGCGGTGACCACAGGCACAAAATTAGTCAACCGGGCATCTAAGAATGGAAGCGTTTTACTAGACGGAACAACAATCCGCCCCTTCTGGCCGGTAGTGGAATCAACGAAGGTGGGATCAAAGTTTATCAGGAGATCGTTCTTGTCTACGAACGGAGACAGATACTCGTAGCGCACTCCAAGATTGAGTGTCAGCCTGGAGTTGACCTTCCAATCGTCCTGAAAGAAGTAGCCCTGCTCCCAGTTGTGCGCATCCATATTTGGCCGCGACTCCGGGACGTAAACGACGCTACTGGGTGCTAACCCGAGCAGAAAATCAGTGAACGGGTCGGTGGCGGCACCCGCACAATCTGCAGCGTTAGCGCATGCGGTGGGGTTGGTGTAAGTCATCGTACCGCGCGGAGCACCCCGTCCTTGGGTGAAGCCGTCTAACCCCTGATTCCTCACGAAATCAGCGCCCATCTTCAGATTATGATTCTTGACTACCCAGGTGAGGGTATCGCCAAAAGTGAGAAGGTACTGGCTCTGCTGACGTTCTGTGTTTCTTCCGCCGGTGGGAATACCCTGGAACGTTCCTCCATAATTAATCGAAGGGAATCCGTGGGTGGCGAGCACCGAGGGACCGACCACCGCCCCAAACGCGTCAATGGCACTAGAGTCGAGGCCGATGCTGGATAGGAAACTCTGCAGGGTTGTCTTGGCGTGTTGAAAGTTGTATTCGCGATTGAAGCCCCCGCGCGCTTCGTTGATCAGATTGTTCCGGAAATTACGCACGTACGAACCGGAGAGTGTGTTATTACGGCGGTCGGTTTGCAAAAGACCGAGTCCAGTGAAGGGAATGTTATTGCCCGCAGCCGGATTCCCGGTACCGACAAAAGCCTGTGCGTTGTAAACGACATACACGCGGTCTTTATCGGTAAAATCGTGGTCCACGCGAAGAGTCCCCAGATCCCGAGTCGAACCTCCGGGAAGCAACGTCTGATATCCGCCATCAATCTTTCCGGTGGGAAGGCCGGTATCATCCACCGCCATCGCCGGAGTCGTGCCTTGGAGGTTTTTTGGAAAGTAAACACCAATAAGCTGCTGCACGTTCGGATTGAGGAGACGCGAAGGTATGGTGACGAATTGCTGGCCCAGGCCATTGTAAGTATTAGCTGCCACTTCAGCCGGTGTCAGGCTTACGGAAGCCGGCACGTCCGGAAGCAAACCGGGATTGGGATTGGCGTTATTGATGAGTGGGGAGAAATCCCCGGTCCAGAAGGACGGATACGGCAGCTTGCTGTTGAAGATGTCTTTAGGTGATCTGTTGTAGTTTCGTTCGTACGCTGCAAAGAACCAAGTCTTCTTGATTCCAGGTATGGGCCCGCCCAGTGATCCTCCAATATCATTTTCGTTGAAATACGGCGTCGGGAACTTGCTTACAAACTGATTCGGAACAAAGTCTCTCTTCCCTTGCAGGTCTTGTATCTGCCACGCGGCCAGGGCGGAATTCTTGTTGTTGTAAAAGGCCGAGCCGTGAAACTGCGATCCGCCGCGCTTGGTAGTAATGCGAATATTAGAAATGCCCGCATACTCAGCGCTGAAATCGTTGGAGAGAACATTCACTTCGCCCACAGCTTCGAGCGAAGGCTCACTGTTGGTGGGGGAGCCGAAAATCGCGTTATTGGAGCGCTGGCCATCGAGCGAAAAATTGGCACCATAGCTCTGGAACCCCAGGAATTTGAATTCGCCTGCGTCTGTGCCCTGCGTGATATTCGGATTGAGATACAGGAACTGATAGACATCCCGGCTGTCGCGCGGCAGGTCGATGACCTCGCGGGTGGTGATCGTGTCGGCAATCGTCTGATCGGCGGTGTTGATCGCCGGAGCCTCAGTGGTCACCACTACACTTTCGCTGGCGGTCGAGATCTTGAGAACGGCGTTGGCATTGACAGTATCGCTGCCCGTCAAAACGATGCCGGTCACGTTAGAAGCCGTCATGCCAGGCGCGGCGATTGTCACTTTGTAAGTGCCTGACGGAAGTCCGAATATTTGATATTCGCCGTGGGGGTTCGTTTCCGTGTGACGGAGCGTGCCCGTGGCCTGATCGGCAATGGTCACGCTTGCATTTGCGACGACTGCGCCGCTGGGGTCAGTGACTGTTCCCCGAATCGTACCGAGATCTGTGCCTTGCGCCAGCAGCAACTGCGCGCATCCAACGCTGACAGCGAGCGCCAATAGAACAGCCAGACACTTTGCGAGCTTCATGGTGGGACTCCTAACCTGGGAAGGCTCCCAAGCACTAGCCCTT
>QHVR01000422.1 GCA_003223595.1 Acidobacteriota bacterium | reverse complement strand
TTTACATTGGCATAGAAGCCGTACTCCTGGGGAGCGGAAATGTTCCAGGTATTCATCGGCTGCTTTTCCGTGAACCGGATACGCACGATTGCCTTGGCGCATTTGAAACCGTATTTCCAAGGCACCACAATGCGCAGCGGCGCGCCATCCTGGTTAGGGAGTTCCTCTCCATACATGCCAAAGCAGAGCAGCGCCAAAGGATGCATAGCCTCGTCCATGCGTAATCCTTCCACGTACGGCCATTCCAGCACATCCCGCTGCTGCCCGGGCATCTGTTGCTTGTCGAGAAGCGTGGTGAACTCTACGTACTTAGCTTTGCTGGTCGGATTGACACGCTTGATCAGTTCGCTAAGCGAAAATCCCACCCAGGGAACGACGATGGACCAGCCTTCCACGCAGCGATGGCGGTAGATCCGTTCTTCCGGCGGCGCCATCTTCAGAATGGTGTCGATGTCGAGTTCCTGCTTCTTCTCTACCTGCCCATCGATCTTCACCTTCCACGGCCGCGTGCGGAAATTCTTGGCGAGCTCGGCGGGCTCATCTTTCGAAGTCCCGAACTCGTAATAATTGTTGTAATGGGTGACGTCTTTGTAAGGGGTGATCGTCTCGGTCGTGCTCAGCGGGCTCTTCTTGATGCCGTCGATCTTATTTCCCGCCAAAGCTGTCATCGAAGGAGCAATCGTTTCTCGCAAGCCGACGCCTAGAAGACCAGCCGCTCCCACCATGCCGGCAGCCGCCAGAAATGTACGGCGGTTCAGGTAAAGGCTCTTTGGAGTGATTTCGGAGGAACGGACGTCTGCTGAGTTCTTAATAAGCATGGAAAACCCCAACGGCTACGAAGTGTGCCTCTTCTATTAGTTTCAACTATAGGACGCGCGGGTGCCAGAAAAGTTTCAGCGCAGCAGGTACGGCGGTCGCCATCGGCTGTCCGGTCGAGCATAGCTCGACTGCTTTGAAATGATTGGGGAATTATCCGAGCACTTCTCGTACTTTTCGGGCCAGGCTCTGCAGGCTGAAGGGCTTTTGCAAAAACGCGGTGCCTTGCTCAATCGAGCCATCACTCAAAATCGCATCTTCGGTGTAACCGGAAAGATAAAGGACCTTGGTAGTGGGGCGAGACTTCGCCAGTTGCTCAACCAGTTCGCGGCCGCTGATGCCGGGCATGACCACGTCAGTGATCACCAGATCAATGTTGCCGTCAAAGCCATCCGCCACGGCCAACCCTGCTTCTCCGCTCTCCGCTTCGAACACTCGATAGCCTTTGGCCTCGAGGGTATCCCGCACGAGTTGTCGAACCGATTCTTCATCTTCTACCAACAAGAGGGTTTCGGTTCCACCCAGGGATGCATCCGGCACGGGGGCCGACTGCTTCTCCGCAGCTCCGTCCACCTGGGGCAGATAAATGTGGAACGTGGTGCCGTGCCCGAGCTCGCTCTGCACCATCACATAGCCTCCACTTTGCTTGACGATGCCATACACAGTGGAGAGGCCGAGCCCAGTGCCTTTGCCCTTCTCCTTGGTGGTAAAGAAAGGCTCGAAGATTCGCGACTGCGTCTCTTTGTCCATGCCCATACCGGTGTCGCTGACCGAGAGCTGAACGTATTTGCCGGGCCGGATGAATTGTTGCTCTCCGCGATGATGTCCATCCACAGCGCTGATTTGCGTTTGGATGGTGAGCTTGCCGCCAGCAGGCATGGCATCTTTGGCGTTTACCACCAGGTTCATGAGCACTTGCTCGAGCTGCCCCGCATCGGCCCGCGTGTGCACTGCTGATGGCGAAAGGATAGTGATGAGTTCCACATTTTCGCCAATGAGCGGGCGCAGCAGGCGTTCCATATCCTGGACAATGGCATTTACATCGACCACCTTCAATTCCAGGAGCTGCTTGCGACTGAACGCAAGCAACTGCCGGGTCAGGGTAGTGGCACGGTCGGCAGCCTGCTGGATCGCCTTGCCTTTGTCGTGCAGGGGATTTTCCGGCGCCAGTTTCGACAAAAGAACTTCGGCGTATCCACTGATCACCATCAGCAGATTATTGAAGTCATGGGCGACCCCGCCTGCGAGGCGGCCGACGGCTTCCATCTTCTGGGCCTGCCGGAACTGCTCTTCGAGTGCCCGCCGATCGGTCACGTCCTCCGCTATTGCTTCCAGCACATCCGCGGGTTCGTCGGCGCTGCTCACCGCTCGCCCGCTGATTCGTACCGTGATGACGTTCTTATCTTTCCGCTTCCACTTCACTTCCATGCCATCCAGGCGCCCGCTCCGCCGGAATTCCTCGATCAGGTGCACATGTTCCGCGGGATTGGCGAAAACATTTTTTTCCGGATCAAGCAGCAACACTTCTTCCGCCGAGCCGTAGCCCAGGATGGTGATCAGTGCCGGATTCACATCCAGAAAGCGCCCTTCCAGACTGGAGCGGTAAATCCCGTACACAGAACTTTGGACCAGCGAGCGGTAGCGCGCCTCGGAACGGCGCAACGCCTGCTCGTTGCGCTTGATCTCGACCGCACTGGCCAGTTGCCTCGCCACAAAGGTTAGAATTTCTTTGTCGCGCTCGCCGTAGCGGATGTTCTTCGAATATGTCTGTACCACCAGAGCGCCGAAGGTGTGGCTGTTTACCTTCAGCGGTACTCCCATCCAATCGAGAGAGCGCGCGCCATTGCGCTCGACTTCTCCGCGGCTTTCCATGGATTGCAGCACTTCGGGAGTTGCGAGCAGCGGTTCTCCGGTGCGGATCAGGTGATCTGTCAGCCCGCGTCCTATTTTCTTGGGGGCGGGCGCGCCATCGCGCTCGTCGACAAAATAGGGGAAGGACAGCATTTCCGTTGCCGGATCATACAACGCAATGTAGAAATTGCGCGCGTACATCAACTCGTCGATGATACTGTGCACCGCCGCAAAGAACTGCTGCAGGTCATGTGCGCTGCTGCTCTTTTCGGCGACGCGGTAAAGCGCGGAACTCAGCGCCTCCACGCGC
Source organism: Acidobacteriota bacterium (assembly GCA_003223595.1). Lineage (GTDB taxonomy): Bacteria > Acidobacteriota > Terriglobia > Terriglobales > Acidobacteriaceae > Sulfotelmatobacter. Next base: position 1,503 of record QHVR01000422.1, on the reverse strand, counting down.
TTGCGGTCGGAAATGTCCCGATACCCCGCATAAAAACCCACGGTTTTTCCTTCCCGCAAAAGCGGGGCACAGGAAAGCGAAACATCCACCAGCGTGCCGTCTTTCTTTCTACGCTTGGTCTCCAGGGTGACGCGTTCTCCGCGGGCGAGCACCTCATGCACCCACTTCGATTCCGCTAGTCGGTCCGATGGCACAACCAGGTTTTCCAGAGAATGTCCGATTACGTCAGGCAACGTGTAGCCAAAGACGCTGAGGAATGTTTCATTGGCCCAGAGCACGCGATGCGCGCAATCGGCAATGCTGAGCGCATCCGGCGAGGCCTGGAACATTTGCTCGAAGAAATGCAATTGCGAGGCAGAGTCGCTGGCGGGGGGCAGGGAAATAGGAATGGAACAGGAAATCTCTGAGCAGGGAGTGCTGCCGGGTGAGAGCTCGGTGGGGACAAAAGAGGGCGGGGCTCCCGCTTGCAGAGCCTTTTGCAGCTTTTCCGCACGAACCAAACTGGCCCGCGCGGGCTGGCGGACACCATCGCCCATTGCGAATCCCCCTCTAGATCGCAGGTTTCAGCGTAGAACGAGGGGTACCGCGCGGAAAGTTACGAGGGTAATCCTGAAATGGAGTGATGCAAAACGGCACGGGATCTCATCACCTTTGTTGTGACGCGGGGAATGCGAGAGCGCGACCTGATCCTGACCCGTTGGCCCTTTTTTCTGGTTCTGTTCCGGTTTCTGTTTTCGTGTTTCGTGTTTCGAGTTTCGAGTTTCGAGTTTCGAGTTTCGAGTTTCGAGTTTCGAGTTTCGTGCCTTCGGCAACCCTCTGTGCCCCGAAAAGTTGCGGATCCAAATGGATGATCTTACTGGACTTGTTCTATTCCCGCGGCGCTCGGGCCATGCATCTTACTTGGACCTTCCGGCATCGAATAATTAACCAAGTAGTTAATTCGTAAAGATTCGTCAATGGGTCAGGAGGTGACCTATGAAAAGCATGAAGAATATGGCAGGAGCGCTGGTAGCGGTGGCCCTGCTCAGCGTCTCGCTGTTTGCCGATACGGGCGCCGCGGCGCGCTATGACAATCAGGCGCAGAATGCGGTTGCACAAAAGCTGAGTTCGAAGAAGCAGTTCCGCGATGTGAAGGCGAGTGTCGAGGACGGCATCGTAACCCTCACCGGCACCGTCGATCTGTACCAGCGCAAGCTGGACGCCGCCAAACTGGCGCGCAAGATTGGACACGTGCAGGGCGTTCGCAACCTGCTCACCGTCGCGGGCCCGGATGTTCCGGACACGCAACTGGAGCAGAAACTGGCGACCAAGCTGCGCTACGTGCGCGTTGGATATGACAATACCTTCAATTACTTCGCACTCGGCGTAAAAGACGGCGTTGTCAGCGTGGAAGGCCAAGATCGCACGGGCGTGGGACGCGATGAAGCGCTTGCCGATATCGCGAACATGCCTGGAGTGAAAGACGTGGTCGAGAACATCTCGGTCGCACCGACTTCAATGTTC
>QHVR01000421.1 GCA_003223595.1 Acidobacteriota bacterium | reverse complement strand
CCACAGGAGTGTGCACCGCATGACGCCGAACCAAAGTTACTCTCGTCCAATTCCGCTGTTGGCGATTGTTCTAGTGGCCTTGGCTGTCCATGGACCTTTGTTGCTGATGCAATTGCCGTCCGGGTCGTTTGACGCGAATTTCCATATCTTTCTCGCTTCCCACTACGCACATCACTGGTTTAACCCCTGGAATGAGAAATGGTTCGCCGGTTTCTCGCAAACCACATACCCACCACTCACGCACCAGTGGATCGCGATCGTGTCTAGCGTGGCCGGTCTCAAGATGGCCTACATGCTGGTGCAGCTGGTCGCGGTTCTGCTGCTGCCCGTGGGCGTCTTTCGTTTTGCCAAGATCTGGGTGGATGAACGTTCCGCCTCCTATGCCGCGTTGGGAACCATCTTCCTGGGAGCGTTGTCGTTTCTCGTTTACCAGGCAGGCCAGTTGGCGACGGTAGCGTCCGCGGCCTTATACCTGAATGCGCTGCCGTATTTCTTCGAGTGGTCCGAGGAAGGATCGGGCCGGGCATTTTTCAAGGGAATCTTTGTAAGCCTGGCAGCGGCCGCAGCTCACCACGTCACTTTGATTTTCGGTACGGTGCTGTTCGCCGTACCCGTGCTCTGGGTCGCCTTGCTGGATGCGCGCGATGGGCGCACTAGGGGTGCCACCGGGACCGTCGCCGGACGAGCTATCGCTTTCGCCATCGTGGTCGCAATCGGAGTCGGTGTGGTGCTGTTGCCCTACTGGATGACTCTCATTCAACACCCAATTCACCAGATCCCGATCCCCCACGACAGCCGCAACAACTTCCTGTGGAACTCGACCACGGGTATCAACTACTTCCTGATTCCGTACGGAGCGTTGCTCATCGCGCTACCATTCATCTTCTGGCGAGGGGCATCCGTTCGGCGGCTGCGTCCGCTTCTGTTCGGCTTCTGGCTCACCATGATTTTCGGGCTGGGTGGCACCACGCCGTTACCGAGATGGCTTCTCGGCCGCGCCTACGAGATTTTGACGTTCGAGCGCTTCACCTTCTGGGCCACGCTGATGGCCATGCCCATCGTGGGATTGCTCTCGATTCAACTGCTTGATCGTTTCCGAGCCAAAGCTGCGGTGGGCCTCGCTCTGGCAGCCGTGGTCACCATCGGTGCAGCCCTGTGGTGGTTGAACGCTAATCCTTATCGTCCGGCGGGTACGATCAACGTGCAGCCCGTAATTGCATTTCTCAATCGAGATGGCCACGATTCGTACCGCTACCTGACGCTGGGCTTCGGTAGCGACTTGTCGAAAGTCTCCACCTACACCGACGCGAGCAGCGTAGACGGCGACTACAACTCTGCGCGTCTGCTGCCCGAAATGACTCACTACGGCTCGGCGCAGTTGACCAATGCAAAGTTCTACGGCTCAGCCGGAATGGCTTCTCTCCGCGCCATGCTCGAACACGCGAATCGTTACGGCTTGAAATACATCTTCGTTCATGACTCCTACTACGAGCCGCTGTTGACCTTTATCGGTTATCGCAAGACGGAAACTTTCAATAACGGGGAAATCACCGAGTGGTCGAAGGACGATGTTCCGCCGGCGCACCGCATCCTCTCCGACGCCGTTCCCCCCGCGTGGATGGGCCTGATGTGGGGCACGCTTCCCATCGGGGTGAGCATACTGGCGATTTTCCTGGTTATTCTGCTGCCTTCGAGGCGCGGGCGCAGAACCATCGAGCCGCCGATCCCTATGCAAGAACCGGAACGACACTACGTAGCCTAGAACCGAGGAAGACAAATGAAACGAGCTCTGCCCATTGTCATTGTCTTAGTTGCGGTCACAGTCCTGTTGATATTCCTCGGCGCGACCTTCGGGCGGTCCAGCGGAACAGTCGGCATTGCCTCCGGCTCCGCTTTGCCGGGATTCAGCGAGCATGCGTCCACGCCGGAGCAGGCCCTCTCCAATTTCCTGCAGGATGTCCAGCGCCGCAATTGGGATCGCGCCTTCGCCAGCGTTGAGCGGACCAGTGAGGCCGTCAACAAGCTGGACTTCATTCAGGAGTGGACCGGAACCAACGGAGGGCTCCGCTCATTTTCGAGTCTCGAAAAGTATGAGGCCCGGCCGCTGCACGCCACGAATTCCGAAGCGCAGATGCGAGTCCGCATGCAGTGGACGACCCCCGTCGGCCCGGTGGAAGACGTGCGCGACTTCCAGTTGGCCCACCGCGGCGACGAGTGGAAGGTCGTTTGGAATCAGACTCCGCCGCCCAACGTTCCCGCCCAGATCGTTCCGGTGAACTACCTGCGCTGGGATCTGGTCAGCGGCACATCCAACGATCAGTGGGGATCGCACAATGTCGATTCACCGCACGTGCGCATCGTGTCCATGAATGCGATCGACTCGGCGGAAGGCACCGTAGTCATGGGCGAGGTCGTGAACGAAGATACGGTTCCGGCATTCGTGAACGTCAACTCCACTCTGGTTGACGCATCCGGCAACCCCATCGACGATGAGAGCAGCTTCGATAAGATTCTGCATATCCTGCTGCCCAAGCAAGTCTCGCCGTATCGCATCGATTTCCCAAACGCCAGCCTCGCCAAAGTGAAGAACGTCCGTATGGACGTGAAAGCCACACTGGTACCGGCCTCTTCCGATCCTGTTATCGGAATCATGAATCAAAAGCTGGAACAGGACGCCCAGGGCCGCTCCGTGCTGCATGGAGAGATATTGAACCAGACGGGCGAGACGGTGAATATTCCGCACGTCATCGCCAGTTTCTACGACAACAATGGCAAAGTGATCTGGGTTTCCGATGGCTATGTGCAGCAGGCGCTGCTTCCGCAATCGAGTCAGCCGTTCGCGGTAGAAGTTCCGAAATCCGTTGCAGGGAAGGTTCAGAACTTTCATGTCGTCGTCAATCAATACAGCCTGCAGAAGTCCTAAGGTTTCGCTGTGCTGGATCGGCGCGGTGCTGCTGTCTCTCGCGGCGGTGAGCATGGCGCAGGACATCGAACTGCGCGTACCTTCCGGAGCGGTCGCGGGGCAGCCGGCTTCCATCTCGACCACCGGCGGCGGATCTGCCACGTTCTATCTCGAGGGACCCAGCATCGCCTTGAAGCGCGACGTGCAACTTGGCCAGGATATTCAGTTGAGCGCGCGTGAAATTGAAGGCGCGGGACGATACGTGGCGACGATTTGCGCCAGCAATTGCAGCAGTTCCGTCTTCTTTGTCGCGGCAGGAAAGCCTTCCACCCTTACATTCCTGGTGCACCCTTCGCGCGCGCCGGTCGGTCAGCCAGACATGATCAGCGGTGTCGCATTCCCGTTCGATGAATTCGAAAATCTGATCTTTACGCCAGAGACAGTTCAGTTCCAAATCAGCTCCAAAGAATCAAAGCTGGCATCTCACAGTGTTGAAACGCAGAACGGGGTCGCGTGGTTTCGCACCAGCTCGGGCAAGTCTGCTGGAGCGGTGCAGGTGGCCGCGTCACTGAATGACGTCCAGGCGAGACGCGTGGTTCAGCAGGTCGCTTCCGATCCCTGCCGGCTGCAGATCAAAGCCCAGCGCACCCCAAAGGGCGTTGAGGTCCAGACTGACCCGGTGCGCGACTGCGCCGGAAATCCCGTTCCGGACGGCACGATTGTCACCTTCACCGCGAAAAACGGCGACCAGATCAGCACGGTCGATGCCCCCATCAAACAGGATGTTGCGCGTGCTCGAATCACGGCGAAAGGCACCATCGTGATCTCCGCGGCGTCCGGCGTGGTGATGGGCAATGAGATCCGTGTAGGCGGGCAGTAGGCGAGGGACATCTCTATGATGCGAATACAAATCGCGATAGTTTGCGTGACACTGGCTCTCGCGGTCGGCAATCTCAAGGCCGCGGATACATCGCCCCAGGTCACATTGAACGTGACCAAAGCTGCGCCAAGAACCGTCGAGCTACTCACCCAACGCGCCTTGCTTCGCGACTACAAGTTTGCATGGGCGAATCTAGCGCAGGCCCTTGAGTCAAATTCGATGGAATCGCTGAACGGACTTTTTGCAGGGACCGCGAACACCTGGCTCAAGGGCAAGGTGAGCACACAGCGACTCAGCGGGCTGTCTTCGCGTTATTCGAACCAGAGCCACAAAGTCGATGCCGTTTTCTACGCGCCCGAAGGCGACGTAATCGAACTTCACGACACAGCTGAATATGACTATCAAGTGCTGGATGGCAGCAAGTCCATCCACAGCGAGCACGCGGTTGTGCACTACGTGGTGCTGATGACGCCCGGCGCCGATCGCTGGGTTGTGCGACAACTCCAGGCAGTTCAACACTTTTGAGGGATCCCGTCGACGCCAACCACCCTCCGATCGACTGGCATCTAATTCAATTCATGCGAGCGAGTGGAGTCTAGTATTGTCTAAAAAACTGCTGGTGGTCGCGATTGTGTGCTTCATGGTGGGGACAGGCTGTACCTCTCCCGGAGCGCGCCTCGTGCCGCATCAAAACTTGCAGGCGCCGAATGCCTGGCCCAAACTGCTGGCCGTGTATATGCCGTGGTTCGGCAATCGCGTGCACATGGATGTGGGCTACGTCAGTTATGACCCCAACGTGCTTCGCCACCAGATCGAGCAGGCGCGGCACATGGGCATCTCCGGGTTCGTGGTGGACTGGTACGGAGCGAGCCAGCCCTTCTCCGATCACAATTTCGCCCTCATGCAGGAGGCCGCCGACGGGAGTCATTTCCAGGTCGCCCTTCTCTATAACGAATCCGCCGACGAAGATGCGCAAGCAACGGACGATGCCATGTCTGCGATGGACAAGGCTTACAGCGCCTATATTGGGCCGCAAGCTCCGCATCGCAACGCTTATTTGACCTACAACGGCCATCCAGTGATCTTCATCTTCCCCAAGCATGGCCACATCGACTGGGACCGCATTGTTCAACACTGCCAATCATGGGAGTCGTCTCCATACTTTTTCTATAAAGACGAGCCTCAGCAAAAATATCTCGCCGATTTCGCGGGCCTTTATGCCTGGGTACAGCCAGGAACCAAAGGCTGGACGCCCGATGGAAGCAATTGGGGCGAGCAGTACCTGGATGAGTTCTACAAAAACATGCGCAACAAGCATCCAGACAAGATTGCAGTGGGCGCCGCCTGGCCCGGCTTTGACGATTCAGGTGCGAAATGGGGACTCAACCGGCACATGCAGGCGCGCTGCGGACAAACCTTCGAAGACACGCTGCACCTGTACAACCGCTACTTCGATGCGGCTCA
>QHVR01000420.1 GCA_003223595.1 Acidobacteriota bacterium | reverse complement strand
CAAGGACAGAGGATCCGCAAACCGCAATCCGCGAACTCTCGAACTTAGTCCCGTTGCTGGTCGTGAAAATGGGCCGCCAAGGAGCCATCGCTCAGCGGGGCAGCGAAAGGTTTACCAGTCCCGCTAAACTGGTGGACGCCGTCGATCCCGTGGGCGCGGGCGACAGCTTCGACGCGGGCTTCCTCCATGAATACGTGCGAGGTGCCGATATCCCCACCTGCTTAGCCAGCGGCAATCTGGCAGGAGCCCTCTCCACCACCCGCCCTGGGGGGACGGAAGCGTTCCGCGACAAGCAGCACCGGGCCGAATTTCAGGCGAAACACGCGGAGCGGACCCAAGCGCGCTAAACAAGAAAATCTACTTGCCGCTCACCTCCAGCAGCAGATGATCCTTAATGTCCGTCTTCAGCCGCGGAGCTTTCCCCTGCTCCGCCTGCACCGTCCCGTATGATTTCCCGTCGGCATAATCGACCACTTCATAGGACCCAGGTTTCAAGCCGCGCAGCTCGACCTCTCCCGAGAACGGCTTCCCTGGCTCCGCGAAGAAGGCATAATACATCCTGCTGTCCTTCGCGATCGCGTATCCCTCGGGCACATCGTAGCCGTACGTGTAGAGATCAAGGAACTCGCCCTTCGAAAGCATCTTCTGGTTGTACAGTCCGATCCACTTCTTCCAGTGCTCTTCTTTCTGCGGAGTCAGCGCGACTGGCTTGTACTTCGGCCCCGGATCCGGCCACACAAATTTTGTTCCCACCACGCCGCCGGGTCCAATGGTTGAAGCGAAGTCCCACCCATGCTCGCTCCAGCCATCCGCACCTGTGCGCGTCATCTCCGATAACTCGACGTGATCTCCATAGACCGCCGCCTCAGGCCCCAGCAGCGCTTTGTACATCTTGATACGCCGCCGCACCTGCACGCCTCCCACCGGATCGGCCGTTACCGCCTGATCCATGAAGGGCAGCCACGCCAGCGATGGCGGAGTCCCGCACGGACACGACTGTGTCACGCTCTCCGGCTTGATCGCCCTCGTAGTTTCGAAAATGACTTTGTAAACGTCGCCCATCGCCTTGACCGAATCCTGCGGTGACTTGTGATGATGCGCCGGGTTGTAGCACGCTGGCACCGTATAAATGTTGTCCAGCTTCGACCCGTCAAAGCCCCAGTCCCGAATGAATTTCTCGGTCAGTTGCTTGTAGTAACTCTGCACCTCCGGCACCGCCGGACACAGCGCTCCCAAATCGCGGACCATCCGCGCGTGCTTGCCGTTCTTGTCCAGAATCAACCAATCCGGATGCTGCTTCACAACCTCAGAAAGTTTGTATTTATGAGACTCGTATTTCCCTTGTCCGTCCTCAACCCCGAGGGGCAGCCACCAAAGCTGCGCATAAATTCCCTGCTTATGGAAGTCATCTGCCATCTGCTTGATCGAGTCCCCCGGAAACGTGTCCGTCCGCGGATTCCAATCTCCGTACGTGTCGAACCAGCGGTCGTCCAGCGTCGCCCATTTAATCCCCATCTCCTTCAACTTCGGAACAGTTCCCAGCATCTCTTTGGGCGTGACATTGAATTCATACCCCCACCCGCACCACGCGACGTTGTAGGCCTCGCTCGACGGCTTGGGGATATTCCATCCTTCCTTTTGCAGCACGCTCGACCACATGCGCAGCGGTTCGTAAAAATCGCCGCTGTACACCGCGACAAAGCTCCGAGGCGTTGAATAGCTCTCGTTTGGCTTCAGGCTGGAATTCACCGGAATTTCCAGCTGGGCTTCGACCCGGGCGTCCTTCTCCACCTTCACCGGAATCGAGAGCGTCCACGGCAGCGTCTCCACGTGCCCGATCGCCTCTCCCACTGACGCGGTCCAGAACGCCACGACCGGAATGCCGCCCCCGTAGCCGCCCTTCACCTGTTCGCCCATAACGTTAGGCTGCGACGAAGTCCGCGTCAGCTTCTGCACGTCGTTCTCGCCCCAGTTATAACTTGATCCCTGGAACGACCACATGTCATATGGCTGCGCGTTCGCGTCCCCCTGTTTCGCGTTCAGCCGGCGCTCCTGCATCAAGACCTTTTCGATCTGCACCTCGGAAGTTCCCACGTTCTTGTAAGCAGTGCTGACCAGCGCGATGCCGGGGAAATCATCGTAGGCCTCCAACACCAGCGTGCGCTCGATCGGGACGCCCGCCGCCGCCAACGGACGAGCCGTAATCTCCACGCGTTTGCCGCGACCCAACTTGCCGCTCGCCTCTTGCACTTTGGCCTGATTGAACTCTGGAATGAAGTCGTACTCCTTCCCCGCAATCAGGATGGAATCGCTCCCGCCGGTCGATCCCACGGGCGGCTCGTCCAGCGTCAAGTGCTTGCCGTCCTTCAACAGGGTCGCCTGCAGAAATCCCGAGGGAAGTATCTGAAATTCTGCCGTCTTGGTCGTGACCACGATGGGCCCTCCATCGCGCACCTCCACATTGATTTCCGAGGGATGCGAAGGTGCGGGCTTCGCCTGTTGCGCTGGTTTCGAACAACTCGCCAGGGCTCCAGCAAACAAAATGGCAAGCACAAAGAAGAAGATTGAAACAGGACTAGCACTCCAACCAACGCGCTTCATACCGCCTCCGTCTTGAGCACGAAAATCGAAAGAAAACATAACCGTTCGTAACTATACAAACTACGCCCGGCAGGAGCAAGTCAATCGCTTGTGTAGGGGCGGACAGCTCGCCCGCCCGCGAGCGTGGCGAGCGTGTGATGAAAATTGGAAATGTGATGATTAGGGCTGAAACCGAAGCTGAGGCTGACACTATGGTCCGCTATCCTCGCTACCGTATCTCCGCGAGTGAATGTTCCAGCGCCCCGCGCTTCGGCGCAGGCATGGCTCCCACTTCGCTGGCCACCCATGCCCCCACGAGATTAGCCACTTCATTCATAAGACTGAGCGACGCTCCGTGCAGATACTCATGCACCATGCCCGCAGTAAACGCATCTCCGGAGCCAACCGTGTCGGCCACTCGCACGCGAAACCCAAGATGCTCGCTGACCTCATCCCCCTGCAGCAGCAAACTGCCCCTGCTCCCCCGCGTGATACAAACCACCTTCAGTCCAAATTCGCGCAGCAGCTTCCGAGCCGACGCCTTTTCATCTTTGTGAACGACATTCATCAGTGCCATGAGCCTGGGCAATTCATCGTCATTCAGCTTGATGATATCGGCGAGCCGCATCGATTCCACAAGAATTTCCGCCGAGTAGTAAGCCTGCCGCAAGTTCACGTCGAATACCTTCACCGCATGCTCCGGGACGGCCGCCACAAACTGGCGAATGGTTGCGGAGCTGTTAATCGAACGCTGGGCCAGCGATCCGAAGCAAACCGCATCCACATCCAGCGCCAACTGCTGCCAATCCGAACTCCATTCCAGGAAATCCCATGCTACGGGACGCGCGATCTCGTATTGCGCTATCCCGTCCCCATCCACTTCCACATTCACCACGCCGGTAGAATGCTGCCGGTCCGTCTGCACGTGATCGATGTCGAGCCCCAGTTCCTCCATGCGCCGCAGCGCCTCGATGCCCCGCGAGTCCTCGCCCACCCGGCTCGCCACAATCCCCTGATCCCCCATCAAAGTCGTGATGTAAGCAAAATTCGCTGGCGCCCCGCCCAGGCAAGCCCCCCCAGGCAGCACATCCCACAACACCTCCCCCAGCCCCACGACTCTCTTCTTCATAGCTGCTCACCGGCAAGCATCCGTAAACGTTTACGCACCCTTCATAAAAAGAGGGACTCCCGAAGGAATCCCTCTTCTAAATTACCCCAGACGATCTAGAACGATATTTTCAACGCGAACTCGAGCTGACGCATACCGGTAGTGGAACCCGGGGAAGCATCGGCCTCGATGTCGGTGATGTTCCCATTTCCGGAACAGTCGATGCACTGACCGCTTCCAGACTGATTACCGTTGAAACCCAATACCGGATGGTTAAACAGATTGAATACATCCATACGGAATTGCGCCTTCACGCGCTCGGTAATGGAAAAGTTCTTCGAGACGGCCGCATCTGAGGTGAAGGCGCGCGGCCCGCGAAGGCTAAAGACGCCGTAGTTGCCGATATGCCCTACCCCCGGATCCGTAAACGCGCCTGGATTGGTCACAATGTTCGCCACCGGAGTGAAGTACGGCTGGATGTGCTTGATGGGGTCGAATTTTCCTGCACCCATGTGGAAGGATCCAGAACCCCGGTTCGGACGGCACACACCCGTGTCTTGTTCACCGCCGCACTCTCCAAAACTCGGCGTCCACGGCAACCCGCTGCTCCAATTCGTGGTGTTCGTGATCTGCCAACCCCCAAGCAACGCATCCTCGATTCGACTGGCATTGCCTGCAAAAGTCTTTCCCCGGCCAAATGGCAACTCGTACACCAGGTTGGTAACCCACACATGGTCGCGTGTCTGATCGTCCGGGCCATATGCGATTGGGTGGCTGATGGCGTAGTACGTGGAGTCATACTTCCTCGCACGCGCGTACGTGTAGTGAGTCAGGAACTGCAGTCCGCGGTTGAAGCGTTTATCCACCTTCACCTGCAATGCGTTATAGCTGCTGCTGGCATCGTTGCCCAGGTAGTTGCCCAAGTCGTTGCTGCAGCAAACCACTACGGGAGCCGAACAGGTAACGTCAGTACAGGGTGTAGCGAATCGATTGTTGAAGGGTCGCCGAAGTGCCGGGGCGACATCTGGGACGAATGATCCATTGTTGTCGACTCCGGAGCCAAGAGCTACCGGGTTCACGTTGTAGCCTGGCCCATCGCCAGCAAAGACGTGTGTGCCTTTGTTTCCGATGTATGCAACCTCCAAGCTGGTCGTATTGTTCAACTGCCTCTGAACCGTAAGGTTCCATGCATCGATGGTGGGCAGCCTCTGGAATGTGGGCCGGATCTTGGGATCGGTATTGTTAGCCGGACCTTCTAGCGGAAGCTGGCCATTGACAAATTGTGTCGGGAACACATACCCCGGGGGACCTTGATTCAGTGTAAATACCGGAAGTAGGTTATCGGAGGCGCCTGACTTGCCGGGAAGGTTGCTGACGCTGATCGACTGATTGACCAGTACGGGCAAGTTCTGCGTAACCGTATGTCCAAAGTTCGATCCGAATACGCCTATATCAAAGCTCCTGCCATACCCCATGCGAACAACGGTTCTTGGAGTGACCTGGTAAGCAAGACCCAGACGAGGAGCGAACGCCGTAAGCTTATTCTGAACGTTACCGGAAGTGTTGAATGGCCCTTCTCCGGCAACTCGGATCACACCACCACCGCTGGTGCCGTTTCCAACGATGTTGGCAAAGCCCCCCTGGTCTTTGCCATTCACAGATTCGGGAGTGTAGTCCTCCCAACGCAAGCCGTAATTGAAGGTCAACTTCGGAGTTAGACGCCAAGTGTCCTGAGCATAGAGGGCGAACCGCTTCTGGCTCTCGGCTGCGGTCAGGCTTGTGCTCACGTACCTATTCAGGTGAGTTACGTCTCCCAGCAAGAAGGTGGCGAAATCCAATCCCCCAGCCCCGCCGTTCGAAGTAGCCGCATGATTAAAGTTAAGTTCGCCGGTGCGGTTGGCGTCGCTCGGAACGCGCAAGTTGTGTGCGAACCGGAGATCTCCGCCAAATTTGAACTGGTGATTGCCCTTCATCTTTGTCCAGTTATTTACGAATTGGTATTGATGCTCATTCTCCGTGAGCGGGCAATTGCAGCGCGCCACGTTGAGACCGTCACCAAATGCGGTGAGGACGCCACCTGGTTTACTCGTATCGTCGAAGAAGAAAGAAGCGAGGCCGGCGGTCGCGGCGGCCTGTTCTGGACGATTCATCCCGGGAATCCCCAACGCGTCCATCGGCGTCCCTGCGTCAGGCTTACGAGCTTCGGGATTGTATTTGAAATACCCGAATCGAATGTCGGTCAGCAGTGATGAACTCACCGTCTTAGTCACGCCGGCGGCCATACTGATGTTGTGTACGGTCGAACTGCCAGCCAGACCGCCAGGACCGAATCCCGCTCCTCCCATTACCCCCAACCCTCCCTTGCCGGAAAGATTGAAGTAGTCGAGGCTGAAACGGCCAAACGCAGTCATGCTCTCGATGCGAGTATCGAAGCTGTTCTGTTTGAAGGGCCCAGCACCGCCCGCGATAAAGTTATTCAGCAGGTTCGAGTTGGTCGGCTTCGGAAGAAGGGCAAGGATGTTTCCAGCTTGCGCTGAGATAGCTCCGATTGGAATCAGGAACGGGGTGCTGCAGTTTGCTAAATTGGAGGCAGGAGTGCTGGAAACCGTGAACTCAGTTGCCCCACAGTACGCTGTCCTGCCCGTCCCATCAAGATTTGGGCTGCTGGTCGGGTCATACAAGTAGTTGGTGGGGTCCCCCGGCGTGCCGTTGCCGATCTTGCTGGCGTAATCAGAAAGATCGCAAAAGCCCGTAGTATTGGTCGCCGGATTGCACGACGTCAGCGCTGTTGCCGTTGGAATCGTGTATTGGTTCGTGATGCCGGACGTTTGGCGCGTGGCCTGATAGTCACCAAAGAAGAACAGCTTGTTCTTGATGATCGGCCCGCCAATGGTTCCACCGAACTGTTGCCATCGAGACGAAGGAATGAACCGGCCCGTACTCGCGTCTTTCTGAAACTGGGTAAATGGGTCGCGCGCCGCTAAGGCGTCGGTGCGCCGGAACCAGAATGCACTTCCGTGCAGATCGTTGCTGCCCGACTTGGTCTGCACCGTGACCACCCCGGCCACTGCTTTGCCGAACTCGGCGTCATAATTCTGCAGTGCGATCTTGGTCTCAGTGATCGCTTCAAGGTTCGGATTCACCACGATAATTCCCAGGATCGGATCCTGATTGTCTGTCCCGTCCAATTCGAAGGCCGTACCGCTGAAATGCTGGCCGTTCACAAATATTTGCTGACCGCCTTGCGGATTCTCTGTCGCGGCGTGGCTCCATCCAACTAATTTCTGAGTGCCGGGAGAGAGCAGCTCGAAAGTGGTGAAGTTCCTATTCATTACCGGTAGATCTTCAACGTACTTTGAATTGAATTCAATCGAGACATCTGCTCGATCCGTCTTCAACTGCGGAGCTTCGGCCGTAACTTCCACCTGCTCGCTGGCCGAGCCGACCTGGAATTGTCCATCAACGCGCGACCCGGTATCGGCGGAAACCTGAATGTCCTTGTACTGTATGGTCTTAAATCCCGATCCCTCAATCCGCACCGAATAAACGTCAGGGATCAGGTGCGTTACCGAGTAGTTGCCGCTCTCGTTGGTCGTATCCGTGACGGACACATTCTTCGTTTGGCTGGTGACGGTTACCTTCGCTCCGTTCACCGCCGCCCCGGACGGATCCGACACGGTGCCCAAAATGCTTCCGTACACCGCCTGCCCAACTGCGACCGGCACCCACAGACCAGACAACAGGCTCAAAGTCGCTACTGCGACCCACAGAGTCCTTCTCATGGACATCCTCCTAGACTTTTCCAACGTCGATTGCCCCAGAAATGCAGGTGTACTTGACTGGACGGTGTGCAGTCGTAATACAAAACAATTAACTGGATTAAGTTTCACTAGGTTTGATACCGTTACTGGAACGAACTCTAAGCTTTTCCGTGCGTTAGAGCGTTCTGTTACGTCAGCGTCATATGGCTGTAACACACACTTTCACGGTTGGTCGGGCCCAGTGCTTCCAGCAAATAGAGAAGCTTACAAAAAGCCATAGCCTTCACAGCTCGGAGTCGCTCTGCAAGCTGCTCCGGTACTTGGCCGAACACTCGCTCGATCACCCCGGCATCGCGCTGAAGGAATACCAGATCGCGACCGAAGTATTGGGGCGCCCTGCCGGATTCGACCCCCAGAGTGACTCCACTGTTCGCGTGCAGGCCGGACGCCTGCGGGTCAAACTGGCCGAATACTATGGACAGGAAGGCATCGACGATCCCATTCTGGTTGAGATTCCAAAGGGATCGTATGCTCTGACCTTCGCCCCGCGGCCGGTGAAGTCCAGCGGCCCCGTAATGGCAGCGACTCCGGTCGAGCAGGCGGAAAGAAAGATCCCAGTTCTTTCCGCGAACCGAGGCTGGCCCATTGCCGTGATCGTCCTCTCCGTGCTGCTGGCATCTTCGTTTATCACCAGCGCCATCTTGCTAGCACAGCGCACACGGGTACAATCCGCTACTGCACCAGCTGCTCCTCCCGAACTTCAGCTCTTCTGGAATCGCTTCGTCACCAGCCCGCAGCAACCGTGGGTGATCTTCAGCAATGGTAGCTTCGTGGGGCGGCCCGAGACCGGCATGCGTTACTTCCACTCCGACTCCGACCAGCGCAGCTTTATCCTCGATCACTACACCGGCGTGGGAGAAGTCCTCGCCATCCACCAACTCGACCATACCTTCGAGTTGCTCAACCGTCCTCTGCGAGTCAAGCGCGGCGCGCTTTTTTCCCTTGATGATGCAAAAAACAATGATCTGATCTTCGTCGGATCGCCGACCGAGAATCTCACCCTCCTAGATATCCCTGGTACCCAGGATTTCATCTTCCAGCGCCTCGACGCCGGCCCGCGCAAGGGAGATCTCGCGGTCATCAACGTTCATCCGCAACCGGGAGAACAGAAGTTCTTCGTGGGAACTCCTGCGAATCAGCCAACCACCGAGGACTACGCGATCGTAAGCCTGCTTCCCGGCTTGGATCCGTCACGCTCTATCATGATTCTGGCGGGCGCAACTACATTCGGCACGCAAGCGGCGGTGGAATACGTGTGCCGTGAAGACGACCTCAAAAGCCTGCTCCAGCGCCTGAATGTTTCGCGACCGGCCGACCTGAAGTCCTTCGAAGCAGTCCTGCACGTAAGAATCGCGCATGGCGTCCCGGTCACCACGGATCTGATTGCGCTGCGCACGCGCAACAACTGACGCAGGAACCACCTAGGATGGAAAAATC
Source organism: Acidobacteriota bacterium (assembly GCA_003223595.1). Lineage (GTDB taxonomy): Bacteria > Acidobacteriota > Terriglobia > Terriglobales > Acidobacteriaceae > Sulfotelmatobacter. The sequence goes on along the minus strand of QHVR01000420.1, from coordinate 2,011 downwards.
ACGTAGGGACAGCCCCTCGGGCTGTCCAAGCCAGAGGGAAGCTCGGCGGCCTCACCCAGGAAGCTCGTGATTAGATTTTATTTCCTTGGCACGCTCAAATTCGGGTCTAACTCCGCTGCCCGTTGAAACTCTTTGTCCGATTCGTCTTTCTTCCCACTCTGCTGCAAGGCCAATCCCAGCTGATAATGTGCCGCCGCATAGTTCGGCTCCGAATGGATCGCCGACCGGAATTGTGAAATCGCCCCGTCCAGATCTCCCGCCCCGAGCAACCTCTTCCCCGAATTGGTCGCCACCTTCGCCGCTTGCAAGTTATTCGTCGATGCCACGATGCTCGCGCCCACCTTCGCTTCTTCCGCGGCTCCCTGCGCGTCTCCCAACTGACGCAACACTCCCGACAGCGTGGTATGCGCCCCGGCAAAATCGGGCTCCAGCCGAATCGCTTCCCGCAACTCCGCTGCAGACTCCTGCAATTTCCCCTGCTGCTTAAAAACCGTGCCCAGCGTGTAGTGCGCCTCCGCATAGTTCGGCTTCGACTTCAGCGCAGATTGCATTTCAGCGACTGCCTGGTCGAACTCCCCGCGTTGCCAATACAAAATTCCCAGCGTGTAATGCGCATCCGCCAGGTCGGGCTGCAAACGGATGGCTTCCTGAAATTCCGGCACCGCCCTATCCAGTTGATCTTTCAGCTTCCATGCCAATCCCAGGTTGTAATGCAGAGAAGCGTTCTCCGGAGCGAGTTTCAGTGCCCCCTGGAGTTCGCTCACGGCCGCGTCAAAATTTGCCAGCTGGATGTAAGCAATCGCCAGATTTCCTCTCAGTGAACCATCCTCGGGACGCAATTGCACCGCCTTCTGAAATTGCGGAATTGCCCCTTCCGCATCTCCCTTCTGCACCAGCGCCAGCCCAAGATCGTTGTATACCTCCGCATCCTGCGGATTCAGCTTCGCCGCCTGCTCAAACGCCCCCACGGCTGCCTCGACGTCCCCCGCGCGCTGGCTGGCAATCCCCAACTCCACCTGCACTTCAAACCAGTTGGGCTTCAGCGCCGCGCACTTTTTCAATTCCTCCACCGCCTCAGCGGATCTTCCCTGCCCGCTCAGAGTTCTGGCGAGGTAGTAGTGCGCCGCCGCATCCTGCGGATTCAGTTTCACCGCTTGGCCGAGTTCGTCGTCCGCTTCCTCCAGGTGTCGCTGTTGCAAACGAATCACGCCCAGATGGAAATGAGCCGACGCCAGCCCCGGCTGCAACCGGATGGCTTCTTTGAATGCTCCCGCAGCCTCGGCTGATTGACTCCGCTGTGCCAGCAGAGTCCCCAACTCATCGGACAACTCCGCCCGTTGCGGAGCCAGCGCCACAGCCTGCCGCATCTCCGCCAAAGCCTCATCGCCGGGATGCTGGCTGAGAATTCTTGCCAGCGTGCGATGTGCCTCGGCATTCGATGGCGCCTCCTTGACGGCGCGCCGCGCTTCCTGGTCCGCTTCCTGCAGCTTCCCCAGCTGCGACAAAACTCCCGCCAACGTCAGTCGCGCCTCGACATATGTCGGATTCGTCTTCAGAGCTGCCCGCAAATGAGGCAATGCAGCATCCGCTTGCCCCTGTTGTGCCAGAACCCAGCCCAGCATCGCTTGTGCCGGAGCACCAGCGGGTTGCAGCCGCACCGCTTTTTCCAACGCTTTCTGCGCAGACGCAAGATCGCCCCTCTGCAGCGCCTCCTGCCCTCGCTGCAACGCACCCTGCGCGCTCGACGTGGACGGCGCCAGCTGCGCGCAGGCCACATCGCCTGCCGCACTCAGAAGCACAACGATGAGGATCAACTTGAAGAATCTAAGCAACACGATGGGATGAGGATATTCGCTGATGAACTAGGCCCGGCTTGATCGCCATTATATCGAAGCAAGTGTATATTCACGTCGGGACATCCGGCCGCGTTCCCGCTGACACTTCTTTTGCAATGACCATCTCCCGTCGCACATTCATGCAGCTCTCGACGGCAACCGCGCTCTCCAGCCTC
>QHVR01000419.1:512-6000 GCA_003223595.1 Acidobacteriota bacterium | reverse complement strand
TTCCAGCGCGCCGTTGTTAATGACCATGTTCGGCACCATCACGACAGATGGAACCATCGGAAGCCTTCTGCCGCAGAACATTGTTTCCTGGAAGATTACCGCGCGCAATCAGGACATCACCACCTACACCAAAGCTAATAGTTCAGTGATTGCGGCAACAGGAGTGATGAGCAACGGGACCGCTATTGCAGTGAGCCACGCCGGAGGTCAACTTCAGATTGGGATCCCCGGAATGCGCCCCACGTTTGTGACCCTGGCGGATTTTACCGATCCGACATACCCGGATGGATTTGCTAATTACTATCGCGGGAACTATGGCGTGATGGGAGAGAAGTTTCCCCTGGTCGCGCCGACGGTCAACAAGTATGTGGTAGCCAGGCGCTAGTTGAGGAGTTGCGGGACTCAGCCACCAGTGGCGAGTACGCAAACGGGGGCTACATCGATGACGCGAAAGATGGACAACGCAAGAGGCTGTCCCTAGCTGAGAAAGAAAAAAAGCGGCCCGGATTTAGACCGGGCCGCAAGCAGATGCTCGGGCGTGCAGTTAGAAGCGGAGCTGGGCGCGAATCTGGAGCGCGCGGGGGGAAGCGTCGGCGCCCAGGAACGAGCCAAACTATTAAGCCCATAAATATATTGGGGAGCGCCGAGGTGGTAGTAGAATGCCGGGGAGTTCGATCTCCGCTGGCCTGAGGGGGCTAAACCATGGCTGTCCAATTCTTGTTGTACCTGATGACTATCCTGCTGTTCTTGATTTTCTGGGAGTTGAGCAAGATCCACAGCCGCATCAAGAAAGCGCTGGCGAACCCGGCGGACGAGCCGGTGATCAAGGCGAAGGAAGCCGTCAAGGTGTGACGCCGATGCGCGTTGCGGAGCCTTAGTCCCATTCTCGGGGAGTCTCCGTTGAAAATGTTGCAGCCCTCTGTTATCCCGACCGGGTTCTAATCCCGGCTCTTCCTGACCAGACACCGCACTCAAAAGCAAGCAATGACATGAATCCGTGGGAAGCGCTTGTGTGTCCGGCATTGGAGCACAAAACCTTAGCCTGCGAGGACACGACTCTGCGTGACCTTCGTAATCGGGGCTGGGCGTTACCACATTGCTGGGGTAGGAGGCGGCTCCTAGAATCGGAGCAGGGTTCACTCCGCCCGGAAATCGCATGCCTGAACTAACACGACGACTGGATCGAGCCGAGATTGGAAAGCGCGTGGAACGCGCGGAGAAACTCCTGCAAAAGGGGAAGACCGCCGACGCACTGGAAGAATACCTGCTCGTGTTGCGCGATGATCCGGACAATGATGTGGTACGGCAACTCTCGGCCGACCTGTGCCTATCGCTGAATCGGAATACGGAAGCGGTAAAGCTGCTGGGCGATCTCTTTGAGCGGCAGGTGACGGCGGGAGACGCGACGCGGGCCAGCCTGAGCTATAAGAAGCTGGCGCGGCATGGGAATCCCACGTGGCAGCAGAAATACCGGTTTGGCCAACTGCTGGAAGGCAATAACAAGAAGCTGGCGGTGGGAACGTATGAATCGGCGCTGGCGGACCTGAGCAAACTGGGGAAGAAGCAGGAAGCGGCGGAGATTCTGGATCGCATCGTCGCGCTGGAACCCAGCCAAGCGAATTACGTGCGGGTAGCCGAACTAGCATCGGAACTGGGCAAGGGCAAGTTGGCGGCAGCAGCGTTTCAGAAAGTTGCGCAAACCGTGCTAGGGGAGGGCGGCGACGGTGCGCCGTGGTACGAGAAGGCGTATCAGGAAGACTCTTCGAATCCGGAGATCGCGCTGGCGTACGGGCAAAGTTTGCTGGCGCAGGGGCAAGTAGGAGCGGCGATCTTCATTCTGGAAGCACAGCAGAATGCGGGAGCGGCGACGCCGGAGTTCCGCGAGACGTACGCAGATGCGCTGGTTGCGGCAGGGCGGTTTACCGAGGCCGAGCCGCTGGTATGGCAGCTGTTTGAGGCGAATCCGGGACGGGTGCAACAGGTGATCGGGCTGATCGGCAGCCTGCTCGACGGCAAAGACGAGGACGCAGCGGTCGCGTTGGCGCGGAAGCTGGAGCAATTCCAGCGGCGCCGGGGAGAGCGGCGGCAGTTCATCGCGATCATGGAAGACATCACGGCGTCGCGGGGTGCTTCGTCCCAGATGCTGGAATTCCTGAGCGAACTGTATAACGCGTCCAACCGGGAGAACGATTACTGCACGACGCTGCTAAAACTTTTTGATCTGTACACCGGCACTGGGGAATTCATGAAATCGGCGGAGTGCCTGGACCGGGCGGCGGAAGTTGATCCTTATGAACCGGGGCATTTGAAACGTCTGGAAATGCTGAAAGGGAAGATTGACGAGACGCGCTACAAGGCGATCGCCTCCAGATTCAGCAACGTTACTAAGCCCGCGGAAGAGCCGGCGCAGGCGGAGGAGCGTACGCTGGGAGCCTCGACATTGCAGGATTTGATGTTGCAGGCGGAAATCCTGGTGCAGTACGGGATGCGCAACAAGGCTGTGGAGCGCTTGCAGAGAATTCAGGAATTGTTTCCGCGAGAAGAGGAACGCAACGAGGACTTGCAGAGATTGTATATGTCGGCGGGAGTGACGCCGAGGTATGCGGGGCCGGCGCCGGTCACGGCAGCATCACCCGCGGTGGCTCCGGTACCTGCGCCAGTGGCTCCGGTGGCCGCGCCTGTGCCTGCTCCCGATCCGGCGGTGGACGTGCGCAGCTTCACGCGAGTGGCGGAGATCACGAGGAAGCTTTATAGCCAGGGGACGGCTGCGGCGGTGCTGAGCACGGCTGTCCGGGAGATCGGTTCCCACTGGGAGGCGACGCGATGCGTGGCGGCTATGGTGAAGCGGGGCTTGCCACCGACTGCGCTGGATGAGTTCTGCGCGGAAGGTTACAAGAAGCTCGCGACCCCAGCGTGGGGAGAGTTGGTGGCGTGCCTGCAACAAGTGGTGCAAGGGCATGAGCCGCTGGCGATTCAGGACGCTGCGCGAGCGAGTGAATTGCAGGCGGCGAGAAAAGTTGTGGGGGAGATCGGGGCATCGACGGTGCTGGCCGTTCCGCTCAGCGATGGCGAAGAGACGGTTGGCATTCTGATTCTCCTGCACAATCGCGGGCGCGTATGGCAGCAGGCCGACATGGTGGTGCTGAAGACGGTGGCGGATCAGATGGTCATCGCGCTGAATAATGCCGGATTGCGGCGGCTGGTCAAGAATTTGTCAGTGACTGATGAGAAATCCGGGTTGCTGAAGCGGGCTTCGTATATCGATTTGCTGCTGGCGGAGAGCAAGAGGGCAATTCAGAACGCATCGTCACTCTCGGTGGTCTTGATGCAGTTTGGCAAGCGGGCGGAGCTGATCAAGGAATACGGCGACGCCGGGGTGCAGGCAGTCATGGAACGGGCAGGACAGCTGATTGCGGCGAATATCCGGTCCAACGATTTGGCATTCCGCTACGACACGTCGAGCATTGCAATTCTGCTGGGGGAGACCGGGGAGAAAGAGGCAATGCTGGCGATCGAGAAGCTGCGAAAGATAATTGCGCCGGTTCATTTTCCGGGGAAGGATGGAGGGCCGCAGCGAGGGGCCGCGCAGTTCTCCGCAGGAGTGGCAGAAGCGGTGATCCGGGCGGAGTACGATCCCATCGATGTGGTGACCGAGATTATCAATCGGGTCGAGTACGCGCTGTCGCAAGCGGTGGCGCAAGGGCCGGCGAAAGTTGTGGCGCTGGAGCCCGCGGCTTTGGCAACTGGGGCGGTCGCCTAGGCCCCCGGGGACGGCCTTTTCCAATGCGTCGCCGCTTGCTTCAATTCGGTGTCTTCGCGGGGCTCTGCAATTTCTTGGCGTTCTGGGTCGCCGCTGTGTATCTGGGCGGTGATGCAGTGAATGGGAAGGCCCTGGAGGGGCATTACTTCCTCTCTAGCCATGGCCGTCTCACAGAGGTCGGTCGCAACGTATTCACGTACAGTAGATGTCATGTTTTCAGTATCGTCATCACCCATCCGCTTGCGATGGTGTGCGCGTTCTTGCTAAATCGAGACCGCAGTAAATGAATTGCGCCGTTCCCCTTTCGCAATCTCTTTCTCCACTGCTACACTAAAAAGTTTGCCAATGACTCTGGCCCGTTCGGGTGGAGTTCTGCGAGATCATCATGTTAAAAGCCGGGGATATTGCGATCGTTAATGGGGCGCGCACGCCTTTTGGAAGGTATTGCGGGAAACTCAAGGACTTCACGGCCCAGGAACTGGGGGCGGTTGCGGCCAAGGGTGCGATGGAGCGCTCGGGGGTTGATCCGAAGGAATTCGATCATGTGGTGTTCGGGAACGCGCAGCAGACTTCGGGCGACGCGTTGTACGGGGCGCGGCACGTTGGTCTGAGGGCGGGGATTCCGATTGAGGTACCGGCGCTGACAGTGAACCGGTTGTGCGGGTCGGGGATGCAGTCGATTGTGAGCGCGGCGCAGATGATCCAGACCGATGAGGCGAAGGTTGTGCTGGCGGGCGGGATGGAGGCCATGTCGCAGGCTCCGTTTGTGATTCGCGGGCGGGACGGGTTCACTTTGGCGCCGGGCGGGAAGCTGGAAGATTCGCTGATGGTCGCGCTGCTGGATTCCTATTGCGGATCTTACATGGCGAATACCGCCGAACTGTACGGCTCGCAGCATGCGATTACGCGCGAGATGCAGGATGAGTTTGCGTTGCGTTCGCAGAAGTGTGCGGACGATGCGTACAAGGCGGGGCGTCTGCAGGAAGAAATTGTGCCGGTGGCGCTGCGGAATCATAAGGGCGAGCCCACGGGGGAGTCGCTGACGGAGGATGATCACCGGCGTCCGCAGACTACGATGGAAGGGCTGGCGAAATTGAAGCCGGCCTTTGGGAAGAACGGGACGGTCACGGCGGGAAACGCCAGCGGGATTGTGGATGGAGCAGCGGCGCTGGTGATGATGTCGCTGGATGAGGCTCGCAAGCGCAATCTGGTGCCGCTGGGCAGAATTGTTAGCTGGGGATACGCGGGAGTCGAGCCCAAGGTGATGGGACGAGGCCCGGTGCCGGCGTCACAGATTGCGCTGCAGAAGGCGGGAATGTCCCTGGAGTACATGGACTTAATTGAAGTGAATGAGGCGTTCGCGGCGCAGTATCTGGCGGTTGAGAAGGAGTTGGGGTTGGATCGCGAGAAGGTGAATGTGAATGGGGGAGCGATTGCTTTGGGGCATCCGCTGGGTGCGACTGGAACTCGACTGGTGCTTACGTTGCTTTATGAATTGCGGCGGCGAAAGAAGAAGTATGGGCTGGCTACGGCTTGTATCGGCGGGGGGCAGGGGATCGCGATGGTGGTGGAGAGCTTGATTAATTTTTAGCCACGGACTTGCACAGATTCTCACGGATCAAAGCAGCGTTGGACCGATGTTCGTTGGTCAGACGCTTTGCTCGGGACTATGAGTCGTCGTGGAAGGAAGAACGATGGAAATCAAGAAAGTTGGAGTTCTCGGTTGCG
>QHVR01000419.1:0-430 GCA_003223595.1 Acidobacteriota bacterium | reverse complement strand
GAAATCGTTATCAAAGTTTGCGGAACGTCCGGTGGAGAAGGGTGGAATCACCGTTGAGCAAAAGAACGAGATTCAGCGCCGGCTGAGGGGTACGACCAGCAAGGCCGATCTGGCGGATTGCGATATTGTGATCGAGGCCATCATTGAGAACGTCGAAGAGAAGAAGAAGATGTATGGGTCTCTTGAGGGCATCGTGAAGACGGATGCAATTCTTGCATCGAATACCTCTTCTATCTCGATCACCGAGTTGCTGACCGCGACCAAGCGTCCGGAGAGGTTTATCGGGCTGCACTTTTTCAATCCCGTGCCGCTGATGAAGTTGGTGGAGGTGGTGCGCACCATCGCTACTGCCGATGAGGTCTATGACTCGGCATACACATTTGCGAAGAAGCTGGGCAAGGTTCCGGTACGGACTTCGGACAAGACGGGA
>QHVR01000418.1:2618-7830 GCA_003223595.1 Acidobacteriota bacterium | reverse complement strand
GGTGTGTGACACGTATTTTCCGTCGAGGATCTCTCGGAGGTTCTCGATGCCGCGCCCTTTGTCGCTCACAGTGATGGATAAGGCTGCTGCCGGTGGGGTTTCAATCTGAAACTCGACCAAGCCTCCGCCCGCGTACTGGAAGGCATTGCGCGCCACTTCCGACAAGGCTGTCGCGATGCGCGTCTGGTCCTGCGAATCGAATTTCAGCGCCGCTGCGATCTGGCGGGCGCGCTGCCTCACCAGCACCACGTCATACTCGTGCCGGATTTCCATTCGCAAGAGCGGTAAAGCCATACGGAAACTACTCCAAACTCTTCGCTACCAGCACGGTGACGTCATCGCGTTGCCGTTCGAAGTCCCGGTACAGTACGGCTGCGATGACGCTTGCATGCTTTGTCATAATTCCGGGGTATTGGTTCAGATCCCACCGCGAGCCGAGTCCATCGGAATGCATGATGAGCACACTTTGCGGCTCCCAGGGAAACGAGAACTCCTGGATCTTGCGGAGCTCATGTCCCAGAGTTCCGTTGTGCGAGGTCATGCCTCGACGCGAATTCACGTTTATCAATGTTCCGGAGATGTTCCCCACGCCTGAGAAGAACACAAGTCTCTTCTCTGGTGAAATTGCGGCGATCGCGGCCGCTGCGCCCCGGGTCTTGCGCAAGGCATCATGGCAGTCCTGCAGAATTGTCGCCGGCGAGAGCGATTCCGTTTCGTCCAACACCCGTTCTGCTTCACGCGCCGCGTCGGACGCAAGCGGACCGTGCCCCAGGCCATCGACCACCATGAAGAGAGAGGTCCCATTCGAAGGACGGGATCTCCAGCCATCCCCGGACACAGATTCTCTCCGCATGGCAAGGGAAACGGCTCCTACCTGGAACGGCAGTCCGGGGTCAGGCAATTTTCGTTTTGACCAGAATTCAGCCAGGACGCACGTACCCCGCTCCGCCAGCGTGTACACGTCGAATTGCGTGGACAGCCTCCGAACCGCCCCCAGGCCGTTACCCGCCGTCCCTGATGTGGAATACCCGTCTTCCAGAGCTCGGCTGAGATCAGGGATTCCGGGTCCTTTGTCCAAGGCCAATACCCGCAAGCCACAGTTTCCATTCTGGCCAACACACTCGCAAAGAATCGTTCCCGAGCCGGCATGCTTCAAGATGTTGGTGGCCAGTTCGGTAACTGCAATCGCGATACCGCCGCGCTCGGTCTCGGTAAATCCGTTTTTTTCGGCGCAATGGAGTGCCAGCCGTCGCGCCTCTCCTGCATGAGAAGAATCGCTAAGCTCCACAAACTGTTGCGCGGGTTGATTGACTGCTACTTCCATCGGGTCACCGTGACCGTGGTTCCTTCCCCTGGTTGGGAATTGATTTCAAATTCATTGACCAACCGCTTTGCGCCTCCAAGTCCCAGCCCAAGGCCGGATCCGGTCGTGAAACCGTCGCGCAAAGCCAGTTGGATGTCTCGAATCCCCGGACCGTGGTCGTGAAATTTCAGGCGGAGGCCCACCCGGGGTCCGTTGAGCGTGATCAACTCCATCTCGCCCCCCTTGCCGTGAATAAGGGTATTGCGAGCGAGTTCGCTGGCAGCCGTCACTACTTTGGTCTGGTCCACCAGGGAGAAACCTAATTTTGCAGAGGCTTCGCGAACCAGGCGGCGCACTGTCACAATATCGGATTCCGTCGCCACCGCCGTCGCCTCACTGGATACGACTGCCATACAGGGCATCCTTCCGGGCGTCGAGGGAATTGCGCAGCAGATCCATTCCAGCATCCACGTTGAGTGCGGTCCTCACACCCGTCAGGGACATTCCGAGTTCTACCAGGGTGATGGCAACCGCCGGCCGCATTCCCACAACCACCGTGTCCGCATCCAGCACTCGTGACATGGACGCGATGTTGCCCAGCATTCTTCCAATGAACGAATCTACGATCTCCAGGCTGGAAATATCGATCAACACGCCCTTGGCGCCAGTCTCGCTGATGCGGTTGGTCAGGTCGTCCTGCAGCGTCATCGCCAATCGGTCATGCATATCCACCTGGATGGTCACCAGGAGATATTCGCCCATGCGCAAAATTGGAATCCGTTCCACCAGACCTCCTAGTTGTCGCGCTTTTCTTTCTTGTCGGAGCGTATGAACGAAAAGCCTGATCTGTGCATTGCCAGACCGAAGGCATCCGAGAGCGTGGCCTTGGTGGTCACATCCAGGAGATTGATGCCTAAATGGACAATGGTTTGCGCGATCTGTGGACGCACTCCACTGATGATGCAATCGGCGCCCATCAGTCTGGCGGCGGTCACCGTCTTCAGTAGATGCTGGGCTACCACCGTGTCGACGGTGGGCACGCCGGTAATGTCAATGATTGCCACCCGCGAATTCGTCTGCACAATCGCTTCCAGCAGCGATTCCATCACTACCTGGGTACGCGCGCTGTCGAGGGTGCCAATCAGTGGAAGAGCGAGAATTCCTTCCCAGAGTTTCACCACCGGGGTCGAGAGTTCCAGCATGTCTTCCTGTTGCCGGCGAATTACCTCTTCCCGGGATTTCAGGTACGCCTCGGTCGTATACAGCCCAAGGCTGTCGAGTAGTTCCGTCGTGCTCCACATCTGCTCGGCCATGGCAACCGGATCTTTGCCGTGAGCCTCGCGAATGGCGGTAAACAGCGGCCGTTTTATGGAGAAAACGAACATCGCGGTCTCCCGAGGAGTAAAGCCTTTCTGGACGCGCACGCGAGAGATGTCCAGGAGCATTTCGCGCAGCGGTTCATAGGCCGCGGCCTGCACGTTCGTGCCGGTCCCGCTTGCCCGCGCCAGCAAGTCCAGGAATTGACCGCACTGCCCCTGCAGTTCTGACTCTTTCATGAGATCGCTGCGGCGGGTTGCGCCGCTCATCTCGCGTAGCCATTCAGCGAGGATCGACTCTCGACGCCGCTCGATGATCGAGGCCAAACTGGCGTTTTGATTTACTGTGGTCGTTGCCATACGAAGTTCCTCCAGGAAGCAGAAAGGGTGAGAAGCTGGATGCTGCCTCGGCGCTTGTCCCATTGCACGGGGAGTCCGCGGCGGCTTGACGACTGGACGCATTATAGCTTAATTGCTAACGGCACCCGAGTCGGAAGTGGTTCTTTTCGCCTTGATCGCCGTTTCCCGCTCTTCCAAAAGACGCGTAATCTCCCGGACCAGTTCCATCAGTTTCTCCGGGTCCTGCTCCTTCGAAGCCAATTCGCAAAGACGCATCCATTCTTGCTTTTGTTCCGAACTCATAGTTCTTGCATTTCCTTGGAATTAAAGTCTGCGTACTGCTTACACTCGCACTCCTGGGCTCCGGGGTGAAGGGGGACTTCTCCTGAAAATTCGGTCCGGCGTAGGGGAAACCACTACAGAACGTGCGTTCCACCTGTGGAAAGTGCATAATCGCCCAAAGACGGTCTGTCATCGTGCCGGAACCCCAAATATCGCCGACCATCCTGTACGTGGACGACACCGAGGCGCAGCGCTATGCCGTGTCGCGAGTGTTGCGCCGCGCCGGGTTCGACGTAAGGCAAGCCAGCACGGGATCTCAGGCGCTCGAAATGAGCAGTTCTGGACCGGACCTGGTCGTGCTGGATGTCAACCTGCCCGACATCAACGGCATTGAAGTGTGCAAACGGATCAAGGCTGACGAATCCACCTCGCATATTCCCGTCTTGCAGGTCTCCGCGACCTTGGTGGACACCAGGCATCGCGTTGCCGGACTGGAAGGCGGGGCTGACGCGTACCTGGTTCAGCCCATTGATCCTGACGAACTGGTCGCCACCATACGATCTTTGCTGCGCATCCGCAAAGCGGAAGAAGAAGCCCGCAGAAGAGCACAGGAAATTGAGACGATTTACAACTCGGCACCCGTTGGATTGGCAATGCTGGACGCGGATCTGCGCTTCACGCGGGTGAACCAGCTACTCGCCGACATCAATGGACTCTCTGTGACCGAGCACATCGGACTCTCAATGCAGCAGTTAGCACCCGATGTCGACGCCAAGATCGTTGACTTCTTCCGCCATGTCCTCTCCACTGGCGAACCTCTGGTGAACCTTGAAATCAGGACTCCGGCCCCAGCCCAGCCGGATGTGATGCGCGACTGGCTGGTGAACCTGCATCCGCTGAAGAACGAGCGGGGACAAGTTGCCGGCGTGAACGCAGTGGTTCAGGAAATTACCGACCGCAAACGGGCAGAAGAAGAAATCAAGAAGAGCCAGGAACTTTTTCAGGCGTTCATGGACAATTTGCCAGTCTTTGCGTACATGAAAGATGAGAATGGACGCTATGTCTTCCACAATCGAGCCGTCGGGCTCCGCTTCCCTGATCTGCGGACTACCTTTGGCAAGGATGACTCCGAGCTGTTTTCCCCGGAAGTGGCCGAGTCATTCCGTCGCAACGATCAGATCGTACGGGAGTCAGGCAAGCCTGCGGAGTTCACCGAGACCAGTGGCGACATAGAATGGCTCTCCATTAAATTTCCGTTTACCGACCGTCAGGGCAAAGTGCTGCTCGCCGGGGTATCCGTGGATGTCAGCGAGAGAAAACAACTCGAGAAACTGACCATCATGCAAGAGACGCAGCGGCAGCTTCTGGAGCACGAGATTCTCGCCCGCGAGAGTGAGCGGGAGCGGCTGGCCCGCGAACTGCACGATGAATCCGGCCAGATGCTCACCTCCCTGTTGGCGGGTCTTCGCTTGATCGAAGAATCCAAGACGGTGAAGGACGCTAAGAAGCAGGCACGTGCTCTTCGCGAACTCACATCCCGCGCCATCGGCGACGTGGGGAGACTCTCGCGCGACTTGCATCCCATCGTGCTCGACGATCTCGGGTTTGCCGTTGCGCTGCGAAACTACGTCAACCAATATTCGGCGCTGCACAGCATCAAGGCTCAGTTGCAGATTGTGGGTTTAGATGACAATCGTCTTCCTCACTCGATGGAACGCGGCCTGTATCGCATCACGCAGGAATCGCTGACCAACGTGGCCCGTCACGCTCAGGCCACCGAAGTTGCTGTAGCCGTGCGCCTTGAAGATCATCACCTCACGATGATGATCCGCGACAACGGACACGGATTCTCCACGATGAACCCCGACAACGGCGGCAGAAAACATCTGGGCCTGCAAAGCATGCGCGAGCGGGCCTCGATTATGGGCGGCGAGCTCAAAATAGAGTCCGCGCCGGGACAAGGCACCTGCAT
>QHVR01000418.1:0-2557 GCA_003223595.1 Acidobacteriota bacterium | reverse complement strand
CAGCTGATGGCCAATGGTTCCAAAATCCGCGTGCTGATCGCCGACGATCATGCCATCTTGCGTGCCGGGCTGCGCATGCTGATCGATTCCCAGCCCGACATGAAGGTGATTGCAGAAGCTCCCAACGGGGAGGAAGCCGTCCGTCTAGCAAGTGCCGAGCACCCCGATGTCGTCATTCTCGACATCACGATGGCCGGCGGTGGCGGCTTGCGGGCCGTCTCGGAAATTCTAAAAGTGTGCAGTTCTACGCGCGTCCTGCTGCTCACTATGCACGAGGAGCCGGCGTACCTTCGTACTGCCCTGGCCTCGGGAGCCGCGGGTTATGTCCTGAAAAAAAGCGTTGATGCCAACCTTCTCGCCGCCATTCGCTCCGTCCATAAAGGGCGTTCCTACGTTGATTCCGAGCTGGCGAGCGCCCTCATTCAACACGCGCTTCCGGATCTTGCGCAGCCGGGACGTCCGGATGAAGTTTTAAGCGAACGTGAGTTGCAAGTGCTGAAACTGGTTGCGGAAGGTTTCAGCAGCCGTGAAATTGCAGAACAGATTTACATCGGAGTAAAGACAGTGGAGACCTACCGCGCCCGCTTTGCAGAAAAGCTGGGCCTGAAATCACGCGCGGATCTGGTGCGCTATGCTCTGGAAGTCGGTCTGCTGTCTCCGGAACGGTTCAGCGTCGCCGAAAAACGCGAGAGAAAAACGCCGGAACGCCCCGGTAAATAGGAGCATCGCCATATGAAGACCCGCTTCGCCATCCTGAGTTGCGTTGTAGTCGCTGTCACCTTGTCCATTCCCGGCTATTCGCAGAACCAGCAGCAGCAGCCAGCAACCTTGCGGAGCATTCTGCTGCACGAACTCCGCACCACGCACAATAAGGCCGAATGGTTCGCTCCTATTTCCGCGGCCGTGGACGGACTCACCGCGGAGCAGGCGCGCTGGCAACCGCCCGCCGGAGCACATTCCGCAGGCCAACTTACCTATCATCTGCTGTTTTGGAATCGCCGCGCGCTCGAAAAATTCCAAGGTAAGCCGGAATCGAAGTTCAGCGGCAACAACGACGAGACCTTCAACAATTTCGACGATAAGCAATGGGCTGATGTCGTTAAGCAACTCGACCAGGTGATGACTGATCTGGAGAAGCTGGTGGAATCGGCCGACGAACAAAAGCTTGCCTCCATCGCGCCGACCATTGCCAATATTTCAACGCACAACGCCTATCATGTCGGCCAGATCGTTTATGTGCGCAAACTGCAAGGCTCGTGGAATCCGGAAAAGGGTGTGAAGTAGCCGGATGCAACGCACTGAACTGTACGCGGATCCGAAGGGTCGTTTTCTGCACGACCTGGTACTGGATTCCTGCCGCCGCAACAGCAATAAGACCGCACTGGTAGACGCCTCCAATGGCCGCCGCCTGAGTTTCGCCGAGTACGGCGAGACAGTTGAGGCCGTGGCGCGAGGTCTAACCGCTGCGGGAGTCAAGCCTGGAGATGTAGTTGCCATTTTCCTCGCGAACTCCTGGGAGTTCTGCACGGCGTTTCACGGCGTTCAACTAGCGGGCGCCATTCCTACCCTGCTGAACCCCACCTATCGCGAGCGCGAGGTCCGCTACCAGTTAGAAAATTCCGGCGCCACGGTTCTGATTACCGACGGCGGTAACATTGCGGGCATCAATCTTGCCGGGTTGCCGAATCTCCGCCGCGTCTATACCACGCGCCAGCCTGCGACGGGAACAGAGTCTTTTCAGGAGTTGTTGCAAACGCGATCTGGCCTCTACTCCAAACCGGAGCAATCCTCCGATCAGTCTGTCGCGGCGCTGCCATATTCCAGCGGAACCACCGGGCTTCCCAAAGGCGTCATGCTCTCGCACTTGAATCTGGTGGCGAATATCTACCAGTTGCTGGGGCCGAATGGGGCTCAACTCAGCGCGACCGACAAAATTCTTTGCTGCTTGCCGCTGTATCACATCTACGGCCTCAACGTGATTCTGAGTCCCGCACTCATTCTGGGCGCCACGCTAATCGTGACGCCAAGATTCAGTGTCGAGCAGATGGGCAGGATTCTTGTCGATGAAGGCGTCACGATGATGCCGCTGGTTCCACCGGCGATTCTGGCGATATGCCAGGCGGCCGAAGCCGGCCAATTCCCGCGCGATCACAACGTGCGCTGGGTGAAATCCGGTGCCGCACCACTGGCTCCCGATCTGTGCCAGGGATATGGAATGACCGAGGCATCTCCGGTGACGCACGTGGGGTTTCTCGATCCTGCGCTGTATCGTCCAGATTCGATCGGCCAGCCGTTGGCACAAACCGACTGCCGCGTGCTCGCGACTTCCAACCTCGACACATCGAGCAGCCCGGATGAACTCACCGAAGTCGCTAGCGGTCAGCCGGGAGAACTCGTGATGCGCGGTCCGCAGTTCATGCTGGGATATTGGAAAGAACCGCAGGCCACCGCTGCCGTTCTGCGGGACGGCTGGTATTGGTCCGGCGACATCGTGACTCGCGATCGCGACGGCTTCTACCGAGTGGTAGACCGGCGCAAGGAAATGATCAAGTACAAA
>QHVR01000107.1 GCA_003223595.1 Acidobacteriota bacterium | reverse complement strand
CTAGCGAGTCACGTTCCGGAGATGGAACCGGGCGAGAAGCAGCTATGGCAACAGCAAACGCTGCATCTCGTTCCGGGAGGGGCTGGGGTGGCAGCTTTGCGCGATGAGTATGAGGATGGACTGAAGCTGCTTCTAGTCGCCGCGGGATGTGTACTGCTGGTGGCATGCGGGAATGTGGCGAATCTGATGCTGGCGCGCGGGTTGAAAGATCGCGCGCAGACCTCGATACGGGTGGCGCTCGGCGCTCCGCGAAGACGACTTCTCCGCAAATCTTTGGTCGAATGCATCATGCTGGCGGCGATCGGAGGGGCCCTGGGCATAGGCGTGGCATATGCCGCAACAAGGTTGATTTTGCATCTGGCCTTCCAGATTGGCGGCCCCAACAACTACGTTCCAATCAGCGCGACGCCATCCTTACCTGTGCTGCTCTTCACGCTGGGCATGTCCGTTTTGACGGGAATCCTGTTCGGGATCGCGCCGGCGTGGATGACTTCGCGTGCTGACCCCATTGAGGCGCTTCGCGGAACAAATCGTTCAGTGTCGGGCAGTCGCTCGTGGGCGCAGAGGTCGTTGGTGATCGCGCAGGCAGCGATGTCGCTGGTACTGCTCTCCGCAGCGGCTCTGCTCGGCCAGAGCTTGCGGAACTTGCAGCACCAGAGATTTGGATTCGAAACCGAGGGCCGGTATATTGCGTGGATCGATCCCCAGTTGGGAAATTACAAGCCCGAGCAAATGGAACAGATGTTCCGGCAAATCGACGATCGTCTCCAACAGATCCCAGGCGTGCGGATGGTCGCGCCTGCGCTCTATGCCCCGATGACGGGCGATAGCTGGAATAACGGTGTTCGAATCGAAGGGCAGCCGGAACCCGGAGCCAAGGACGATACATCAGCGGGATTCGTCCGCGTGATGCCGGGATTCTTCGAAGCCCTGGGCGCCAAGATCGTATCGGGCCGATCCATCACGGAGCAGGACACGGCAACGACGAGAAAGGTCGCCGTGATCAATGAAGCGTTCGCGAAGAAGTTTTTGAAGAACCAGATTCCTGTCGGACAGCATTTTGGCCCGGGCAAGGTGAAGTACTCCTCCACGTTCGAAATAGTCGGAGTCGTGAAAGACATGCGCTACATGACTTACAACTACAAAGAACCAGTGGGGGCGATGTACTGGGTGCCGGAGGCACAGACGGTGGAGTGGGACGATCCGGCATACGCGAGCGGTGAAATGTCGTCTCGTTATCTGAACAACATCGTGATCTGGGCGCCGGGAAATCCGCCGCAAATGGAGGAGCGCGTGCGCAAGACACTGGCGGCCATCGATCCCAATCTGGTTCTTTATGGAGTTGACCCGTATACCAAGGTGGTGAGTGCAGACTTCCAGCAGGAAGAAATGATCGCAACTCTTACCACGCTCTTCGGCGTGCTTGGGTTGGTCCTTGCCGCGGTCGGGCTGTACGGGGTCATGGCCTACGCCGTGCAACAACGAACCGGGGAGATTGGAGTTCGGATGGCGCTGGGAGCGGATCGCATGCGGGTGTTGAAAATGGTGCTGCGGAGTGCTTTTTCGCAGATAGGCATCGGGATGGCGATTGGCATTCCGGCAGCGATTGGGGCGGGCAAGCTGATGCGGGATCAGTTGTACGGCGTCACGCCATGGAACCCGATCATGCTCGCGCTGGCGGTTCTGACGCTCGCCTTGGCTGCGCTGCTGGCGTCGCTGGTGCCGGCGCGGCGTGCTGCAGGCGTCGAGCCCATGGTGGCACTGCGGAATGAGTGATCAGGAGAGCGACCCTCGGTCCACCAATCGCGTCAGCCGGAGAAGCCGCGGAATCACTTCTCTGGCGGTTGCGGACGGCGTATAAGTGGCGTGTCCGCGTCTACGTGGTCCTTCTATGACTCACGCACAATTGGTGGAGCGAGCAGTGCGATGGCTGCGCAGCTATCGTTGCGGGGTTGTGCTTTCAGAGCAGGCGTGCGTCAGCGGCGAGACGCCGGATGCGCTGGGATGGAAGCAGGCCTGTCACTCGGTGCTGGTGGAATGCAAGGTAACGCGGGCGGATTTCCTGGCCGACCGGGCGAAGCCGTTTCGCGTCAAACAAGAAAAAGGCGTGGGCAGCGAGAGGTTCTATCTCACACCTCCGGGGCTTATTCACCGCACCGAATTGGCTCTGGGCTGGGGATTACTGGAACTGCGGCGCGGGCGGATTGAGATGGTGCAAGCGTCGGCCAAGAACCTTAGAACGGCTACAGGATTTCGTTATGAGATGAACCTGCTGCTGGCCAGCCTACGGCGGGTCGAGGTACGGATCGAGCCGCAGAGCATCACCGACTTTTTAAAGTGGAAGAACCGTATGGCGGAATACAACCGCGGTTCCTTGCCTGAGGGACTGACGGCGTCGGAAGACGAGGCGAACGTGTTTCTCGAACCGGAAATCTGATTGCAGTCTTTTGGCTGACTCGAACCGAGTCGCTCCCTCCACAAACAATTCAGACAAAAAGAAAACCGGGCTGGTTGGCCCGGCTTGTCTTGCGTCGAGTCAGATGCGGTTACATCGCACGGCGCGGCTGGCTGTCTTGCACCAGCGAAAACTTGAGTTCAATCACCGCTGGGTTGTGGTTAGCAATTGTGCGGCCACTGGAAAGACCCGTTTGGAAACGGGCCGATCCAAGTCTATGTGATTGCGAATCAGGTGGTTACTAGAAGATGAATGCGTCCGCCGCATGAGCCTACAGCAAACCTGGGAGAAAAAGGTTGCGCACTTTTGCTCAGAAGCCGCGCCCGGCGCGGGAAGATGCCGATCCTACAACTCGCGACGGCCTTCCATGGCTTTCAGCATAGTGATCTCGTCGGTGTATTCAATGTCGCTGCCTACGGGAATTCCCATCGCGATACGCGTGACCTTCACGCCTGCGGGCTTGAGCTGCTGCGAGAGATAGACCGCGGTGGCTTCGCCTTCCACGGTGGGATTGGTGGCAAGGATGACTTCATCCACATTGCCCGATTCGACGCGGGCGAGGAGATTGGAAATGCGGAGCTGGTCCGGGCCAATGCCGTGTAGCGGAGAAATCGCGCCGTGAAGAACGTGAAAGGCTCCATTGAAGTGCTTGGTTTTTTCAATGGAGGCGATGTTGGTGGGCTCCTCGACGACGCAGACCAGGCGCTGGTTGCGGGTGGGACTAGTGCAGTAGGCGCAGGGGTCGACGTCGGTGATGTTGTTGCACACCGAGCAGAGGCGCAGATTCGCTTTGACATCGCGTACGGCCTGCGCGAGGCCTTCGGCGTCTTCATCGCTGGAGCGGAGGATGTGGAAGGCGAGACGCTGCGCGCTCTTGGCTCCAACGCCAGGCAGCTTCTTCAGCTCGTCGATGAGGCGCGACATGGGTTCGGCGAAACGAGACATTTTTTGATTTGGTAATTGGGGAATTTTGTAATTTGGTTATTTTGTAATCGGGTAATTTTGTAATCTGAAGACATTCTAAATGGCACCCGGACCTTTTACAGAACTTTACTTATGCGCTGAGAACCTGGCCACGGATCGTACGGATTTGCACGGATCAATTCTGCGATAGTCTCATCCGTGAAAATCCGTGCGAATCTGAGGCTAATTTTCGCGGTAAGTGCAGGATCTGAACCCGGAATCGTCGGAGGACTGGGCTGAATGACTGTAATTAAGATTACAAAATTACGAAATTACCAAATTGCAAAATTACTCAATCGCTTTTCTCGAGTGTGTAGTCCAGTTCGTAGAAGTGCTTGCCGCCTTCGGCGAATTTGATGATCATTTTCCCCGACATTCCTTCTAGCTCGCCGGTGCCGGAGTCTGGGACTACTACTATCGCTAGCTGGGGAACTTCTCGCGTCATGGTGCCGGCGTGCTGCAGGATGAAGGTGCCTTTCTTGCCTTCCAGGGTGCCGGTCACTTTTTCGATGGCGACGTAGGCTCCGGAACCCTTAACGTCGGTTCCGGCGGTCAGCATCTGGCCTATGCCAGTTGCCTCCAGGTCGCCGTGGTATTGCTTGTCGAGCGTCATCCGATTCAGGAGCGGGTCGCCGGAGCTATCGTCCTGATGAGTCACTTTCACGTCGAATGGTCCGGATACGTGATGCGTCGGAGGATTCATGAGCGCAGCTCGAGGTTACAGACCAGGGATGCCCATGCCGCCGAGCATGCCTCCCACCGTGGATTGCATTTGAGCGTCAACTTTGCGGGCAGCTTCGTTCACGGCGGCCAGAACTAAGTCCTGGAGCATCTCGATATCACCGCTTTTTACGGCTTCGGGATCGATGCGCAAGCTTAGGAGTTGTTTGCGGCCATCCATTTTGGCGCTAACGGTGCCGCCGCCGGATGTGGCTTCGACTACCGTCTCCTGCATTTTCTTCTGCAGGGCTTCATATTGCGATTTGGCTTTGGACATCAGGTCTTGGAGATTGAAGCCGCCCATAATTCCTCTGGTTTGGGTTTCGAGTTTCGAGTTTCAGGTTTCGGGAACTTGGAATTGCTGAAGCGTTGAAGACTTCAGGGTACCGTTATGATTTATTGCGATAGTCGATGACTGTTCTGATCTGGGCGCCGAATTTTTCCTGCATCCGGCGCACGATTGGGTCCTGCTCGGCGCGGCCTCGGCCGCCCGGTCCGGGGGCGAGGCAAGGTGCGCCATTCTTTTTTTCCTGCGGAGCTACTGTGACTCCGGGGATCACTTTCAGCTTTACGGCGCGGCCTAAGACTCCGCTGGCAATGGCAATCGCCATTCGCTTCCCTTCCGAACCCAGCGACATGTCTACTACGGTTTGCGATTCGGAGACTTTGATGACCAGTTCGTTACCTTGAATGGACCATTCGCCGGAGGAAAGCATGGAGACCAGGATGCGCTGGTTGGCATCGGTGAGGGCCTGCAGGACTGCCGTCTGGAGTCTTTCGATCTGATCTCGTTCTTGCGGCTCGGACGACGCGGGAGCAACAGGTTCGGGCTCGGCTTCCGGCTCGGCCACTGCGACCGCGGTGGCATACGGCTGCGATGTTTCTTGCCGATCGCTAATGGCCGCGGTATCGCGTTGCGTCAAGGGAGCAGCGGAGCCCATGATGACCGGCTCGGGCTGGCTTGCCTGGGCTACGATGCGAGGACCGGAATTGGGAGTTGGGGCCGAATCCTGCTGACGCGGAGTGCCCTTGCGCGCTGAATCTGCGGCGAAGGGGCTCACGAAATTGGGGCGAGAGGCTGGCTGTTCGGGACGGCGCCCTTCCTGATTGTTGGTTGCGCCAACTATGGAGGGGCGCGCCTGCGGCTTCGGAGCTACAGATGGCGAACTGGAAGCCACGTCGCTGAGCAGTTGCTCAATCGGAATCAGTTTCTGGGCATGCGCCATCTTTAGCAGGCCGAGTTCAAGATGGAAGCGTTGTTCCTGCTTGTATCCCAGTTCCCCATGGGTGCGGAGCATGATTTGCAGGTGGCGGGTGAGATCTTCTTCGCCAAACAAATCGGCAACGCGGCCAACGCGGTCGCGTTCCTCGCTGGAAATTTGCAGCAAGGGAGAATCCTTGCCGGCGATCTTCGCGACTGTGGCGTTGCGCAAGAAACGCACCATCTGGCGGGCGAAGTGCGTGGGGCTGTGACCTTCACTGATCAGATGATCAACGTGGCGGAGGATTTCTTCCGACCTGCTTTCGGCAACGGACTGCATCACCTGCTCGAGAATGTGGGCGGGCGCCGCTCCGACCAGATTCCGCACCGAGTCGGCCGTGACCTTATCTGTGCTGGACGCGATGGCCTGGTCGAGGATGGAGAGGGCATCGCGCATGGAGCCGTCGCCGGCCTCGGCTAACAGTGCGAGGGCGTCGTCGTCGGCTTCAATTTTTTCCCTGGTCAGCAGATCGCGAAGCTGGTGGACGATATCGTCAAACTTGACCGCGCGAAAACTGAAGTGCTGGCAACGCGAGCGAATGGTCTGAGGAATATCTTCGGGCTGGGTTGTGGCCAGCATGAAGACGATGTGATCGGGAGGTTCCTCCAGCGTCTTGAGCAGCGCGTTGAAGGCAGCGTCGGTGATCTGGTGGGCTTCGTCGAGGATATAAATTTTGAAGCGGTCGCGCGCTGGCCGGTAGCGAGCGGCTTCCCGGAGCTCGCGGATTTCATCGATCCCGCGATTGGTGGCGGCGTCGATTTCGATCACGTCTACCGAGTTTCCGGCACGGATTTCCACGCAGGATTCGCAAACTCCGCAGGGCTCGGGGACGGGATGATCTTTAGACCGGCAATTCAGGGCCGCGGCCAGGATTCGAGCCACGGTGGTCTTACCGATCCCGCGGTGGCCACTGAAGATGTAGCCGTGAGCGCTGCGTCCCTGCGCAATAGCGTTCTGGAGGGTGCGGGTGACGTGCTCTTGTCCGATGACCTCAGAGAACCTCTGGGGACGGTATTTGCGAGCCAGGACGGTGTAACTCATGGTGGGCGAAGACTCGATTATACGTGATGGAGATGTGCCCCGGGCGAAAAGGCCTGCCCAGAGGACAAAGAGGAACACTGAGGAATCCTGGTTGCGTTGCTGCATTTGACGCGGTAGGCTGGTCCGCGCGAATGCTTGCCGGAATCGACTGTTGCGGATTCGGCTCGGGCCGCGGAAGGAGAGCGTTATGCAACTGAAACTTACGAAACGAACAGTAGACGGGATTCTTGCCATTGGCTGCAGCGGACGGATTGTGTTCGGAGAGGAATCCTCCTTGCTGCGGGAGGAAGTCAAAAAGGCGATTGCCGATGGCTATAAACGAATCGTGCTGAACCTGGGAGAAGTCAACTATATCGATTCGGGCGGGTTGGGAACCCTGGTAGCGCTGCACACCACCGCGCACAACGCCGGGGCTACCATCAAACTGGCGAATCTCACCAAGCGCGTGGGAGATTTGCTGCAGGTCACGAAGCTGCTGACCGTGTTTGAGGTACACAACTCGGAGTACGAAGCACTGGAGGCTTTCCGGCAAGCGGCGTGACGAGGGCCGTTGCGGGAGGGCTTCGCGGGAGTGCTGCGCCCTCATGCGTGGGACAAAATTTGACGCCCACTGAACAACCGATGGCGGCTGTCCCTACATTGGCTCTGCCCACATTTATTTCCGGATGACTTCGTCCAGGACTTCACCTTGGGGGCTGATTAGCTGGATTTGCAGATCCATCTGGCCCAGGGCGTGTGTCGAGCAGCTCAGGCAGGGATCGTAACAGCGGATCACCGCCTCCACCCGGTTGAGCATTCCCGGGGTCAGGCGCTTGCCTTGCACAAAATGCTTGGCCACCTGCAACACACTGCGATTCATCGCCAGATTATTGTGGCCGGTTGCGATGACGAGGTTGACCCAGCGGATCAGGCCCTGCTCGTCAATCTTGTAATGGTGGAACAGGGTTCCGCGAGGCGCTTCACAGGCGCCCACTCCTTCCAGCGCATTGGGATGTGCAATCGCGCGCACGTGCTTGGAGAGGATTTCCGGATCGTTGAGCAACTGCTCCAGGCGTTCGATGCAGTAGAGAATTTCGATCAGGCGCGCATGATGGTAATGAAATGAGCTGAGCACGGCCGTGCGCTGCAGTTCGTGGAATTCTGCCAACTCCTGATCTGCACGCGGTGTACCGCAGCGATCCGCGACATTCAAGCGGGCCAGCGGACCCACCCGGTACACGCCTTCGGGAAAGCCCTTGGGCTTGTAATATGTGGACTTCAGATAACTCCACGGCTCGACCTTTTCCCCAATGTAGTCAGAGTAGTTCGTGGGATCGAGACGCTCGGCGACGACCTTGCCTGAAGCATCAACCATCCGGAGCTTGCCGTCGTAGAACGTAAGCCCGTTATCCTCTTTCACGATTCCCATGAACATCGTAGGGAAGTTGCCGAAGGTGGAGATTTCCTCGCGGAAACGTTCCATCGTGCCCTTAAACCACTCCAAGGTGCGTTCGGCGATGGCGAGGGCGTCGGGAATGCCTTCGAGAATGGCGTCCCGATCCACTTCGGTCAGGGGCGCGCTCACTCCGCCAGGAACGATCCAAGCCGGGTGAATGCGCTTGCCCCCGAGGCGCTCAATGATCTTTTGTCCGAACTGGCGGAGCTTGATGCCGTCGAGCGCGAGCGCGGGATTTTTTTCGGCCACGCCGAAAATGTTGGTCTTGGCGGGATCGGCGTCCATGCCCAGCAGCAGGTCCGGGGACGACAGGTAAAACAGGCTGAGAGCGTGCGATTGCGTGACCTGTGCGAGCCCGAAAATGCGGCGCAGTTTGTCGGCGGTCGGAGGAATTTTCACCGCCAGCAGCGAATCGCAAGCTTTGGCCGAGGCGATGAGATGGCTCACCGGGCAGATACCGCAGATGCGCGCCATCAGCGAGGGCATTTCATAGAATGGGCGCCCCTCGCAGAGCTTCTCGAACCCGCGGAACTGGGTGACGTGGAAGCGGGCATCCTCGACCCGGCCGTCCTCGTTGAGATGCAGCGTGATCTTGGAGTGGCCTTCGATGCGCGTCACCGGATCGATGACGATGGTGTTGCCTTGCTTCACGAAATCTCCTTTTTAGCGGTGAGCAATGAGCTATGAGCAATGAGCGAACGGCGGCTGCTAGGATCCAAGCGGCAAACCGACAGCTGATTCGCATTGCTCATTGCTCATCGCTCACTGCTCATTGCTCCCTTACGAACCGAAACGCGTTTTCAAAGTCAAATCCGGAGTGCGGCCTTCCAGCAATTCCGTCACCGCGTAATAGATGTTGTCGGCCGACGGCGGGCAGCCCGGAATATAAATGTCCACCTTGACGAACTCGTGCACTGGACGCGAGGTCGGCAGCAGAGCGGGCACAACCTGGTCGGGAACTCCCGGGTCGAAGGTCACGTTCTCGCGATAGGCGCGATCGTAGACGGCTTTGGTTCCAAAGGGATTGCGCATTCCGGGAACGTTGGCGGTGACCGCGCAGTCGCCGAGAGAAACCAGGATTTTGGTGCGCTCTCGAATCATGTTGATCTTGCGCAAGTCTTCCTCGCTGCTGACCGCGCCTTCCACCAGCGTTACGTCCACGTCCGGGGGGAATTCCTTTGCGTCCACAAGCGGGCTGTAGACCAGATCGGCAGCTCCGGCCAGGGCCAGCAGGCGCTCATCCATGTCGAGAAAAGACATGTGGCAGCCGGAGCAGCCATCGAGCCACACGGTGGCGATTTTCTTCTTGCTCATGCTGCCTCCGCGACTTCAATGCCGCTCCTGCAAGGGCGAACCGACGCTACATGCTTTGCTGCGTATTTCTTGTTCATTCGTTTTCCTCCCGCATCATGGTCAAATACGGCAGGAACTGGCGGCGTTTCATCATTTCCGCAACCGAGCGTCCTTTCTCGAACAGCGCGCCCGTGGGGCAGACTTGCACGCACTTGCCGCAACTGGTGCAGGTTTCCGAGGTACCCCACGACTCGTTCAAATCTGTAATCACCTTGGCATCGATGCCCCGTCCCATAATGTCCCAGGTATGCGCGCCCTCAATCTCGTCGCAGACGCGCAGGCAACGCGTGCATAGGATGCAGCGGTTGTGGTCGATGACGAAGCGCTCGTGCGAGGCATCGACCTCTTCCTTAGGATAACGATAAGGAAAGTGGACGTGGGTAATGCCGAGACGCTGCGCCAGCATCTGCATCTCACAGTGGCCATTGGAAACGCAGACCGAGCAGACATGATTGCGCTCGGTGAAAAGCAATTCCAGGATCATGCGCCGGTAGTTGTTCAAGCGCTCGGAGCCGGTTGTGACCTCCATGCCCTCTTCGACTACGGTGACGCAGGCGGGAAGCAGCTTGTTCTGTCCCTTGATTTCGACGAGGCAGAGCCGGCAGGCGCCCACGTCGGAGAGGCCGTCCATCTCACACAGCCGGGGAATGAAGATGCCATTCTGCCGGGCAACGTCGAGGATGGTTTCTTCCTGGCGCCCGCTGACGTCGCGCCCGTCAATCTTTAGCGTCTTGACCGTAGCCACGGGGCTCACAGAGTTTCTCCTGCGGGTTGACCGCAAACGCCCGCCGGACATTTATGTTCCTGAATGTGTGCGCGGTACTCCTCGGCGAACGAGCGCAAGGTGCTAAGCACAGGATTGGGCGCCGATTGTCCCAGTCCGCACAGGCTGGTGTGCTTCAGCAGCTCGCAGAGTTCCTCGAGCAGTTTCAAATCCTGCTCGGTGGCAGTCATGTTGCCGATGGCCTCGAGGATGCGCCGCATCTGGAATGTGCCCACGCGGCACGGAATGCACTTGCCGCAGGATTCGGTCATGCAGAAATCCATGAAGTACTTGGCGACATCGACCATGCAGGAACTTTCGTCCATGACGATCATGCCGCCGGAGCCCATGATGGAACCGGCGCGGGCCAGCGATTCGTAATCCACGGGCATGTCGAGGCAGTCGGTGGGCAGGCAGCCACCCGAAGGACCACCAGTCTGCACCGCTTTGAATTTGCGGCCTTCCGGAATGCCTCCGCCGATTTCAAACACCATCTCGCGCAGGGAAATTCCCATGGGCACCTCGACCAAGCCCGTATTTTCCACGCGGCCCGCCAGCGCGAATACCTTCGTGCCTTTGCTTTTCTCCGTGCCCACTTGGGCGTACCACTCGCCCCCATTGCGGATGATGGGCGCGATGTTGGCATAGGTCTCGACGTTGTTGATCAGTGTGGGCTTGCCAAACAATCCTTCCATGGCGGGATAGGGCGGACGCGGACGCGGCGTGCCGCGCTTGCCCTCCACCGAAGCAATCAGCGCCGTCTCTTCCCCGCAGACAAAGGCTCCCGCTCCCAGGCGGAGATCGACACGGAAGCTGAAACGCGTACCGCAGATGTTCGAGCCCAGCAGGCCCACGCGTTCGGCCTGCCGAATGGCATTGCGCAACCGCTTGATCGCCAGCGGATATTCGGCGCGCACATAGATGTAGGCTTCCGACGCGCCGACGGCGTAGCCCGCGATCAGCATCCCTTCGAGCACGCGGTGCGGATCGCTTTCCAGCACGCTGCGATCCATGAATGCGCCGGGATCGCCCTCGTCCGCATTGCAGATGACGTATTTCTGCGCGCCCACCGATTTGGATACCGTGCTCCACTTGAGGCCCGTGGGATATCCAGCGCCGCCGCGCCCGCGCAGACCACTCTTGGTAACCTCGTCGATCACTTCGCGCTGCGACATCTCCGTCAGCGCTTTGATCAGGGCGGTGTATCCATTGGCGGCGATGTAGTCTTCAATGCGCTCCGGATCGATCACCCCGGAATTTTCCAGCACGATCTTCTTCTGCCGCTGGAAGAAGGGCACATCGGTGGGACAAACCAGCCGCGCTACGGGCTCACCCGCGAGGCTGTCCAGTACGGCGGGCGAGTCCGCTGCTTCGACCTTCTTATAAAGAATTCCATTGCTGGTCGAGACCAGCGGGCCTTCGGAGCACAGCCCCATACAGCCGACGCCCTTCACCTGGCAACGATCTTTGGTGCCGCGGCTTCCGACTTCCTGGTCCAGCGCGTCCTTGACTGACTGGGACTGGCACGAGAGGCAACCGGCCGCCACGCACACATTGACGCGCTCAGTGTATTTGCCTTGTTCGGCTCGTTCGTCTTCGGCGATCTGGTCGAGTTCTTCGGGTGTCATGCGACCGTCCACTTTTTCAGATGTTCGCGAACCGCGGCGGTACTCACCTTGCCGGCTACTTCCTGATCGTAGACAACGGCGGGGGCAAGACCGCAGGAGCCCAGGCATCGAGCGGTGAGCAGAGACACTTTTTTGTCGGGAGTAGTTTCACCGGGCGCAATGCCGAGATCTTTCCGCACGGCATC
Source organism: Acidobacteriota bacterium (assembly GCA_003223595.1). GTDB lineage: Bacteria > Acidobacteriota > Terriglobia > Terriglobales > Acidobacteriaceae > Sulfotelmatobacter. The sequence goes on along the minus strand of QHVR01000107.1, from coordinate 3,158 downwards.
GAGCAGTTGAGGTGCACCTTTGATGTAGCACGCTGTACCCATGCAGATTACGCAGGTGTGCTCGCCGGCGGGCTTCAGAGTAAAAAAATGATAGAAGGTGGCGACGCCGAAAGCGCGGCTCAGCGGCACGCGCAGCGACATCGCGACGTAACGCAGCGCCTGTACGTCTAAGTATCCAAACGCTTCCTGCACCGTGTGCAGGGCTTCAATCAATCCGCGCGGCTGGGCACCCTGGCGGCGTATGGTGGCGTCCACCAGTTTCCAGCGCTTGTCCTGACTGGGCGCAACGGGTTTTGCAACGTATGAGACCATAAGATTCTTTCGCGACCAAGCGCCATAGAAGTATGAAGACGATGAAAATTCTTATGCGGAACGGGTGATTCTATTCCTGGATATGCTTGCATCAAAGAACACGAATGGATATTTCTGTTGAGCCGGTATCGTTTTGGTTCACCTTTCCCAAAGCGAAACGGTAGCGATAACGGAATTGCGATTACGATCGCGATGTCGAGTTCCTGGCATCGAGCAAATCGCTTCAGCTGAACTGATTTGACAATCGATTTGGACGCCAGTTTCAAGCTATTCCCTTCCTTCACTCCCGAATCGTTAGTACCGGGCAATGTGCCTGCGCAATGACGTAGTGAGCCGACGACCAGGGAAAATGCGACGTCCCCACTTCAGCGGAGGAACGCGCCCCCAGCACGATGATGTCGGCTTCCCGTTCGGACGCAACTTTCAGAATGCGTTCCGGCGCCGGACCAAACTCCAGCAGGAGTCCGGGCGGGTACTGCAACGTGCTATCCCGGGGAATGAGTTCCTGAAGACTGCGAAGTCCCTCTTCCATGGGTCCGGGCTTGCGGCCCAGCTGCGTGTAATCTTCAATGACGTGGAGCAGGGTAAAGCTGGAGTGAAACTCTTCCGCTAATGCAATGGCCGATTCGGCGACCGCGTTCGAATTCTTGCCGAAGTTGGTGGCGCACACAATCTGCCGGAGTTCGAGTTCCGGGGGCGCAATGTCATGACCATGCTGGGAAACAGCCAGGAGCTTCGCGTGCCCGGAAACCTTCGGGCCCACGGTCAACACCGGGCAGGCGGCATGCCGCAGGATGTCTTCTGCCACCGAACCGAGCAGCAACTTGCCCAGTCCGGTTCGTCCATGCGTGCCCAAAACAATCAGGTCAATGTCGTTTTCCGCAAGGATTGCGGCGAGCGTGTTCCACACCTGCCCGTGGCGAACGTAACTGCGGTGCGGTATGTCCTCCAGAGGGACGCAGATCTGCTCCACGCGCTGCTTGGCCTCATCTTCCGCGTCGTCGTAGATGGTTCCCATACTGACGTAGTCGACGCCGCCGGTCATCATGAGCAGGCTTGCCTCGGAAAGAGCATGGAAGAGATGCAATGTGCTGCCAAAACGCCGGCAAATGGCGGCGGCATAAGGCAACGCGGCGTCGGACGTGGCGGAGAAATCGGTGGCGAACAGAACGTTCTTGACCGATACAAACGGCTTAGTCTTAACTTCGGGTTCGGCTACTGCGCTGGGAGAAACCCCTGATTTTTCTTCGTATGGTGCCATGGTTGCCTCCTGCACCATAGTCAGGATCAGGCTTGAAGGGGGTTAACAGGTATGCCCGGTGTCACCGGTTTTTGTGATTGAAATCACAGACTAGGTTTGTGTAGGGCCGGACGCCTCGTCCGCCCCGAGCGAGCCGAGTTCTCATGGCGCTCGGCGCGCCACCCCGGACGAGGCGCCGGAGCTACCAGCCCAAAGTGCTTATTCGGCGAAGCCGTCGGCTTGGGTCACTGCGCCGATGGCTACGGTGTGGTCGATATACAGGCGCCCGGCATCGAGGGCTTTGCGGTCGAACTCCAGCAGGGCTGGATTTTTCACCTTCGCTTCGAGGACCTTCATGGCCGTGGCGGAAGCGAGGCACTCCGTTTCTTGCAGCAACGCGCCCATCATGACCACGTTGGCCACTTTCGCCGAGCCCAGTTTGTCGGCGATCTCGGATGCGGGAATGCACACCACCTGGACTTGGGGAAACGATATATCTTCCGGCAACCGCTCGCGTCCGTAGATGATGGTGCCACCAGGTGCGACTTGGGAAGCGAATTTGCGCAGCGAGATCTCGTTCATGGCAACGAGCACGTTGGGACGCGACAGCAGCGGCGATCCAATTCGCTGTTTCGACAGACAGACGTGACAATGGGCGCTGCCGGAGCGCATTTCCGGACCATAGGACGGCAGCCAGCTGACTTCGAGGCCTTCCCGCATGCCCATCTCGGCGAGAAGCTGGCCCAGCAGCAGAACGCCCTGGCCGCCGAATCCGGCAATCTTGATATCGAGATGATCGAACTGGTGATGTCGTCCGGGCACAAAAGCTGCGCGGGCGGCCTGGCGCTCGCCTTCCACCACTTCCTGCACCGTCTTTTGCGGCGGCTGGTTGGATTCGGGGATTTCCACCTTGCGGTCGCGGAAAACGTTCAGCGGGAAGCTGGGGATCATCTTTTCGGCGACCCACTTGCGCGCTTCCACGGGATCCTTGCCCCAGATAGTGGGACAGGGAGAAAGAATTTCCACGAAGGTGAAACCGGCGCCGTTGCGCTGCAGCTCGAGAGCTTTACGCACGGCCCGGCGCGCTTTCATGATGTTCTTGTTGTCGGAGAGCGCAACCCGCTCGATATAAACCGGAGCTTCGAGCGAGGACAATATCTCGGCCATGTGCAGCGGAAAGCCTTCGTTGACGGGGCGGCGTCCCCAAGGAGAAGTTGTGCTGCGTTGGCCGACAAGCGTGGTCGGCGCCATCTGGCCGCCAGTCATGCCGTAGATGGCGTTATTAACGAAGAATACGGCAATCTTTTCGCCGCGATTGGCGGCGTGCACGATTTCAGCGGTGCCGATGGCAGCCAGATCGCCGTCGCCCTGGTACGCCAGCACGATCTTGTCAGGACAGGCTCGCTTCAGCCCCGTGGCGGCGGCCGGGGCGCGTCCGTGAGCCACCTGCACGTTGCCCACATCGAAGTAGTAATAAGCAAACACCGAGCAGCCGACCGGACTTACCAGGATGGTCTGATCCTGCAGATTCAAGTCTTCGAGAGCTTCGGCGATCAGTTTGTGGGCGACCCCGTGGCCGCATCCCGGACAGTAGTGAGTCTGGTGC
>QHVR01000417.1 GCA_003223595.1 Acidobacteriota bacterium | reverse complement strand
TGCGGTCGGACAATTATTTTTCTGTCGCGTACTGGTACCAGGCCGAGCCGCACGCGAGCTTCCCCGCGTTGCCGCCGTTGGAGCAGAGGATTCCGCGCATTTATCCAGTCGGCGGACCGGGAAATGCGGGGAAGTAAGCGGCTTGGCAAGAGAGTTTTCCGAATCACCGGGTGCGCGACTTTAAGGATTATTAGAATCACTGGCGCTATATCAGATCAATCCCGTGCGAGCGCGATTGGCGGAATAAGCAGAGTTCTATCCCCATTCATCAGCGGCAGGAGTGATGAGGATAGATCCAGTCCCACAGGGGCTGAAGCCCCCGGTATTCGAGGACGCCTTAACGCGGCCCTGAAGGGCCGCTCTTCCACGTGGGCTCTCTCGCGTGGGCTCTCTCGCGCCGTGGCAACCGTGTTCGCTAGCCCGAAGTAATCACGTCCGCTCAGTATAGATTCAGATAGATAAGGATCGAAGCTAAGCGACAAGAAGCTCACGACTCAGGGCTAAACAAAGAGAGTTCCGAGGTGATGTAAGGTCCATTCGTCTCGGCCAGTAGCTCGCGTTTGACCCTCGCTCGACCTGCTTGCATTGCCTCCCTTGCGGGGCGCAACGCGCGATCGTCAGCTTGGGCTCCGGGCTCACCGCCAACCGGATAAACCTACCTTACGCCTCGGAACTCTATCCTGCCTTCAACATTTCTTCTTCGTTCGCCTCGACCAGCGCTTTGCTATAGACCCTTGCTTGCCCTCCTTCTCAATCTTGCGACTAAGAAGGTGACTTCGCTTGAGCCCCGGACGCCGCACCAACCGGAAAAACTTAAGAAGCTGTCAAAGAACGATCTTCTTGTACTCCTTCTAGATTTGGAGTCAACGAAAAATACGCGTTTGTAAGTACACGTGTTTTCAAGCGAGTGCGCGCCGTCCACAAGCCCATGACCGGAAATGGTGCAGCGCCAAAATCAACTTTCGCCAGAGCCCGTGCCAGGTGCGGGTTTCCGCAGAATTCGTTGCCGTAAATGAATGGTGCGGAGGCATTGCCGCTGTGCAGCGCTCCTGTGAAAATCGCGCCAATGCCGCAATCCGTGCCGAATCAGACTAAGCGAATAAATAGCCACGAACAGCGGAAGGAGCAGCCGCGAATCGGCAAAGAATGCAGCCCACGGCGTACGCCGTGGGTCCCGGAGGGTCATACTCGGACCAGTCCCGTAGGGGCGAAAGAAACGATGCGGCTGATTTAGGCCGCCTTCACGCGACCTCGATGCTCTCATCCACCAGGCGCTTGTCCGCTTCGTCCGTTCCAGAGAGCTCGAACGAATTCGTTATTGCAGCTTTGCCCTTCTCCACGCTCGTGATCACGTACGAGCACCCGATCCAATGCGCTTCGGCGTGATCGGTCTTAGACCATTGCGCAGGATGGTCGGGATGTGAATGATAAAAACCGACAATATCTTCTCCGCGCTCGCGGCCTTCGCGCTGGATCCGAACCAGTTCCCCCGGATCGATGTTATATCGGTTGTGAGCAGAGTCGGTGCGGGTGTTGCCGCACCGCGCGGTCGAGGTCACGACCTTCGTTCCATCGTTCTCGAAACGACCCAACAGAACGCCACAGCATTCGTGTGGATAGGTTTCTTCTCCGTGCGTGCGGATCGCGTCATAGTCTTTACGGGAGAATTTCAGCGTGCTCATTTTTCGGTCTACAAATCATCCTTGAAATCTAGCCTTCGCTCCAGAAGCGCTCGCTCAAATACTTGTCGCCGGAATCGCAGAGAATCGTGACGATAACCGCTTCCTCATTTTTTCTCAGCTGCAGATCGCGAGCAATCTTCAAACATCCGACAATCGCTGCGGCGGCAGAGATTCCCACCAGCAATCCCGCATTGCGCGAGAGATGGCGCGCCATAGCGTAGGAGTCTTCCGTGGAAATTTCCAGATTCTGATCGGCCAGAGTCGGATCGTAGATCTTCGGCACGATCGCGCTGGCCATGTGTTTGGCGCCTTCAATCCCGTGGAACGGAGCGTCAGGCTGCAGCGAGATGCACTGGATGGAGGGATTGAGTTCTTTCAGGCGCCGGGTTGTGCCTACAAATGTCCCGCTTGTTCCCAGCATAGAGACGAAGTGCGTGACTCGCCCCTGGGTCTGCTGCCAGATTTCACTGGCCGTGTAGCAGTAATGGGCCTTCCAATTCGCATCATTGGAATATTGGTCGGCGTAGAAATATTGTTCCGGATGCTTGGACGCAAGTTCGCGCGCCATGCGAATGGCGCCGTCCGAGCCGTCTCCTGGATCGGTATACAGAATGTTGGCGCCGTAGCCTTGCAGGATCTGCTTGCGTTCCCGGGAAACATTTTCGGGCATGCAGAGCGTTACCGGAAATCCTTCGGCCGAGCCCAGCATGGCATACGCGATCCCGGTATTGCCGCTGGTCGCGTCCAGAAGAATCTTGCCCGGACGAAGCAGGCCGGCGCGTCGCGCCTCGGCCACGATGTTGCACGCGGCACGATCCTTGACCGAACCGCCGGGGTTATACCATTCTGCCTTGCCCAACAGTACTACGCCCGGAAGATCCTGAGTGACTTTATCCAGACGAAGCAGCGGAGTGTTTCCGATGCGCTCGATCAGGCTGTGACCGAGTGTTTCCCCTAGACCTGTCGGGTGTTCCTGAGCTTCCGAATACAGCGCTGAATCTGAACTGCCCGCCATTTTCCCTGAAGCGTGTGCCATGGTTGAAGTGGATAACTGTGACCAACGTAATGTGCTATGTAGTCCTAAACGCGGTATGTAGTATTTTGTTTAGATGAATCAGCTTCACCCGGCGATGCACGGCCTGTAAAGTTACGCCCGGTCTTTTATAAATATGCATCTAACAGATGGACGTCAGCCGGCACAGAAAGGTTAACGGAAACCCAATGGCAAAGGCATCGGAAGCACGAACCTACGAAGAGTCGCTGGCTTGGCTACGCGACCACGGGTTCGACACCACAGACGCCCCCGGCACCGCCGCCCGCGTTTTCCTGCGCAAGTATAACGTGTCGGCGGCCATCGAGAAGACCCGCGAGGACGGCGTCAAAATCTTTGCCTACCCTGGATATCTGGTCGGAAGCGAGATCTCCAAGCTGGTGAATCGCGGATATCAGCAATTTCTGAAAACGTCCAAGAATGAGGTTCCGGCTACGGCCGAGCAGTTGAAGAACCTGCAGATGTTTTCCGAGGAATTGAAGGAAGCCTTGAACCTGCCGAGTCTGTATAACGAGTCGCTAGGGACGGTCAGCGAGTCCTATCAGTACGACAGGGTTGAAGATCGGGATAAGCCGACAGCAGATCGCCCGAAGCGCCCCTGGGAAGTGTCGGGCAAAAAAGCAGTAGCAGCCAAAAAAGGGCGCGCTTAGTACATAGGGAAAGCGACTCCATGTAGGGACAGCCGCCATCGGCTGTCCAGGCCAGCGAAGCTGGCCTAAGTTTTGGTAGTAGCCCGCCAGCTATCTCACGCCCAGCAGCAAGTCCACCGTGAGCTGATCCAACAATTCGTAAGGCAGCCGTTTCCGCAGCATGGCATCTTTGTCGAAGCCATGAGCGAGCAGACTCTGTGCCCCCTTTTCTGAATAGCGCCCATTCTTCGGCACGTTAGGCGCCGCCGCCGAGATCTCCTTCAGTATCGCCTGGATTTCCCGATCCTCATTCCAACGCTCTGCCTTCTCTTTCAGGATCAGGTAAGTCCGCATGCAGCCCCGCGCGAAATCTTTCACCCCTTCGCAATTCTCCGTGCGATACGCGTGGGCGTCGAAGTGTCGCGGCCCGTCGTAACCAACATCTTCCAGGAACTTCACCAGCCAGAACGCGGACTTCGGATTGGCCGAGCCGAACCGCAGATCCTGATCGTACCGGCCCGGATACTGATCGTTGAGGTCAATGTGAAAGAGCTTTCCCGCTTCCCAGGCTTGCGCGACGCCGTGCATGAAATTCAGCCCCGCCATCGTTTCATGCGCAAATTCCGGGTTGACTCCCACCATCTCCGGATGATCCAAGGTCGGAATGAACCCAAGATAATGACCCGTGGTCGCCATATAGATATCGCCGCGAGGCTCGTTGGGCTTGGCTTCCATGGCAAAGCGGTACCCATATTTCTGCGCGATGTTGTATTCACAGAGATAGTTGACCGCCTCTCGCAGACGTTTTACCGCCTCATCGGCGCGGCGGCAGGCGTCAGTCTCCACGCCTTCGCGGCCTCCCCACAGCACAAAAATCTTCGCTCCCAGCTCGGCGCCCAGGTCCATGGCCCGCATAGTCTTCTGTAGAGCATAGGCACGCACTTCAGGATCGTTGGCCGTGAACGCACCATCGCGGAATACGGGATGAAAGAAAAGTGACACGGTCGCCATAGGCACCACAACTCCACTCTCATTGCAGGCAGCCCGGAATTCGCGCACGATCTTGTCGCGCTCTTTCGGCGTGGCATCGATCGGAACCAGGTCGTTGTCGTGTAGATTCACGCCCCAGGCGCCGATCTCGCCGAGTACCTGCACAATGTCATTCGGCGGAAAGGTGGGGCGAACGGCATCTCCAAAAGGATCGCGGCCCCGGTTAGCGAGCGTCCACAGCCCGAAAGAAAACTTGTCTTCCGGCTTGGGTTCGTAGTTTGCCTGCTTTCCATTCTTCCCATTCTTTTTGCTCATTGCGTCCTTCCTGGATTTCGTAAATATTATTTCGATACCGTTGAATTTGGCGGTGTCGCTGTGACTGGCATTTTGCTCGCTAGTGCCTGGTCGGCCTTGGCGTGAAGCTCGCGCACTTTGCTGAGCTCCGCGGCTGCGGCCGCTGAATTCCCTTGTGCCTGGTAAAGACGCCCCAACTGGTAATGGGCATCGGGCTGATCAGGATCGAGAGCGACAGCCTGGCCCAGCGCAGCCTTCGCTTCCTTATATCGCTTTTGCTGTAAGTAGATTGCTCCCAGATCCACATAC
>QHVR01000106.1 GCA_003223595.1 Acidobacteriota bacterium | reverse complement strand
GGCAGCTTCGAATTCGCCTTTCGTAATTCTGGGCGCGCGCCCCGAAGCCGAGGCCCGTAGCGCTCAAGGCCGATTCTCCCGCGAAGGTTGGGATGGCGCGATCGCCGATCTGCCCAATTACCTTTACGACGAAGACACACCCCGTGTGCTTGCGACTCCGCGCCACATGGCGTACATCAAGATCGCCGAGGGCTGCGATCACCCGTGTACCTTCTGCATCATCCCGCAACTCCGGGGGCAGTTCCGCTCGCGCCGCTTCGAGTCTGTCATTGCCGAAGCCGGACGCCTGGCGGCCTCTGGCGTGCGCGAGATTACTTTGATCGGACAGGACACGACCTGTTACGGCGAGGACTTCAACCTGAAAGACGGCCTCGCCCTGCTACTGGAGAGACTTGCTGTTATCGAAAGTATCCGGTGGGTGCGCTTTCTGTACGCCTATCCCAACAAGATCACCGGCAAGCTGCTGGATACAATCGCGTCTCACGAGAAAATCTGCTCGTACATGGATGTTCCGTTGCAGCATGCCTCGCCGTCGGTGTTGAAGCGGATGAAGCGCGGCGGGGGTGCAGACGTGTTTCTAAAATCCATTGAGAAGATGCGGCGTACGATCCCCGATGTCACGCTGCGGACTTCTTTCATCGTCGGCTTTCCGGGAGAGACAGAGAAGGAATTTATCGAGCTCTGCGATTTCGTCCGCGAAGCGCAGTTTGACTGGATGGGAGCTTTTTCTTACTCGGATCAGGAAGGCGCCAGCGCCTACTCACTGGGCAAGAAGCTCTCAACCGCTGAAATCGAGCGACGTAGAAAGCATTTGATGTCCATTCAACGGCAGATCAGCAAAAGAAAGAAGAAAGCGCTGGTGGGGCGCGAGTTCGATCTGCTGCTCGAAGGCGAATCCGAGGAAAGCGAGTTGCTTCTGGAAGGGCGAACACAAATGCACGCTCCAGAAATTGATGGCAAGGTGTTCATCAATGACGTTCCCGAAGAGCTCAAGCCCGCTCCGGGAGAGTTTTACCGTTGCCAGATTACTGAAGCGCACGATTACGATTTGGTGGCAAAGATCGTTTAGGGTGCAGGAAGCTGATGGGGGCTTTGCCCGCGGGGCGGACGAGGCGTCGACGCCTACACAATGTTCTCGAAAGTAAACTGATGCCGCGGAAGCGCACAATCAAGCTCCGTTGTCCGATCTGCAAAAAGCCCGTAAAAGATGGCGTGCCTGAGTTCCCTTTCTGCAGCCCACGCTGTCGAACCATAGATCTGGGAAAATGGGCCAGCGGGGGGTACGTGGTCTCTTCCCCCGTGACCGACGCAGAAGAAACCCTGCAGGATCCCGGTGGGCAGGATCAAGACCGGAATCGAGAGGAATGAGAGCCTCCCAGGCTGAGGGCAGAGAAATGCGCGCCCCCCTGTGGGCGACTCTGACAGCCACGGTGTTCGGCACCGGCTATCTCCGCCCCGGCCCGGGAACGTGGGGCTCCGCAGTCACGGTTGTGCTTTGGGGAGCACTGGCTTATTCGGTACCATCAAAACTGCGGACTGCGCTGGTGATCGCTCTGGCTGTCCTGGTAATTGTCATCGGGATCGCCGCGGCTACCCAGGTTTGCCGCGCTTCGGGGAAGAAAGATCCCCAGTTCGTGGTGATTGATGAGGTCGCGGGGCAACTCATAGCCTTAATCGCGGTGCCATTTACATGGCAATCTTTCCTGACCGGTTTTATACTTTTCAGAGCCTTCGACATCATCAAGCCACCTCCGGTGCGCCAACTGGAATGTCTTCCCGAGGGGACTGGAATCGTGCTCGACGATGTTGCAGCCGGAATATACGCGCTACTTGTCATGCAAATTCTCTTCCGATTTTTTCATCTATTAAAATATGCTTGACCAGCGAGCCGGGTCTGTCCGGTGATCGCAACTGGGTACCGCTCAGTTCATGGGATTCTCTGATCGTATTCTCGGCAAGAAAAACGTCAATGGTGGTCCGCACATTGACGGGGTATCGCCGTCATTCGCCCTTACCGGGGGCGAGGTTCGGATTAACGGCTCCGGGCTGCGCCCGCAGGACCTGTTGCGGCCCAAAGTGAAATTCGGCGACGTTGCAGCCCCGATCGTGGTGAGTTCCGACGGCTTTCTCGTGACGCGTGTTCCAGAAGGCGCCGTGTCCGGACCCGTGGTCGTCGCTACAAACGGATACGAGAGCAACCCACACCCGGTGAAGGTCGCAGTAACTATCGCGGAGAACCTGCATCCCGTCACCAATCCTGCCCTCGACGCGGAAGGCAACATTTACGTCACGTTTTCTGGATCGCGCGGACAGAAGGTCCCAGTCTCCGTCTTCAAGATCGACACCAACTACAACGTCAAACCTTTCGTGCTGGAGATGATGAACGCCACCTCCATTGCATTCGATCACCAGGGACAGATGTATGTCTCGTCGCGATTCGATGGCGCCGTCTACAAGGTGGCTCCGAACGGCTCCCAGAGCACCTTCGCGGAGGGCCTCGGAATAGCCACCGGCATCGCTTTTGATCGTGAAGGAAGTCTCTACGTGGGCGACCGCAACGGCACCATCTTCAAGATCGCCCCCGATCAGCAAATGTTTGTCTTCGCCACCCTGGAGATGAGTGTTTCGGCGTACCACTTGGCTTTCGGGCCGCATGGAGACCTGTTCGTCACTGGTCCCAACGATCGGGTCTATAAAGTTGACCCGAGCGGCAACGTGAGCACGTTCTATAAAGGACTGGGGCGGCCACAGGGGTTGGCCTTCGACGCTGATGGGAACATGTTCGTTGCAGCTTCCCTGTCCGGAACGCGGCGTATCGTGAAGATCTCCCCTGATGCGAGAGCGAGCCTGGAGGTCGCCGGTCAAGGCCTTGTGGGTCTGGCGTTCGCTCCCGGACGCTCCGTAGTTCTCGCCACCAGTAATGCCATCCATCATTTGCTGTGGAATATTCCGGGACTGCGCCTCATTCCCGAATGAGCGCTGCATCTGTGCCGCTGGTTTTTTGATTTACACTGCTAAGGCGTGAACGCCGAAATCATCGCGGTGGGTTCCGAGATGCTGACCCCCTACCGCATGGATACCAACTCCCTGTATCTCACGGATCAACTCAATACATTGGGAGTTGACGTCATTTTCAAGAGCGTCGTGGGAGATAACCTGCGGCTGTTAGTTGCAGCCGCGCAGCATGCGCTGTTCCGCTCCGATATCGTGATTTTCAGCGGTGGGCTGGGGCCGACCGAGGGCGATCTCACCCGCGAGGCCGCTGCCGAGGCGCTCGGGCTGGGCTTGCGCCGAGACGATGAAATTCTGTCGCGCCTGGAACAGCGGTTCGCGGAGCGTGGCTGGAAAATGTCGCCCAACAACGCCAAGCAAGCCGACGTTCTGGACGGAGCGACTGTCCTCTCGAACCCCAATGGCACTGCTCCCGGCCAGTGGCTCGCGGGACAGTTCGACGGGCGCGAGCACATCATTCTTCTCCTGCCTGGGCCTCCGCATGAGATGAAGGGGATCTTCGAAAACGAGGCGCGCGATCGTCTGCGCGCGAAGATTCCGCCCGCCCATCTGTTTACCCGCACCTTGCGCATCGCCATGGTGGGAGAATCCACGGTGGATGCCCGTGTGTCCCCCATTTATAAGCGCTACCCGGATGTCGAGACTACGATCCTTGCCGGCGGCGGTGAAATCGAACTGCATTTCAAATCGCGCGCCGCCACCCTCGATGCCGCTCAGGCGCGCGCCGATGAGGTCGCCGGCCTGGTGGAAGACGAATTGGAAGATGCGGTTTTCTCACGCAATGGCGAGTCGCTGGAACAGATCGTGGGCTACTGGCTGCAGATGAGGAATGCAAGTGTCGCGGTGGCCGAATCCTGCACCGGCGGACTGCTGGCGGAGCGCATTACATCGATCAGCGGGAGTTCACGATATTTTCTGGGCGGAGCCGTCGTTTATTCCAACCAGTTGAAGACCGATTTTGCCGGTGTTCCCGAAGACATGATTCATCGGCACGGGGCAGTCAGCCGCGAGGTAGCCGCTGCGCTGGCGGAGGGCATCCGTTATCGATGCGAATCGACGTTGGGGGTAGGAATCACTGGGGTAGCGGGACCGGCAGGGGGCACCGCTGAGAAGCCGGTGGGTTTAGTGTTTCACGCCGTCGCCAGCGATAGCGGGACCGAAGTGATCCAGAGAAATTTCCCGGGTGACCGAAAACGAATTCGCCGCTTCGCCTCCACTATGGCTTTGGACATGGTACGCAAGAAATTGATGTGAACGGGTAATGAGCAGGCAGCGATGAGCCCCATTTTCACTTTTAGCTTTTAGCTTTTAGCTTAGCTTTTAGCTTTTGGCTTTTAGCTTTTAGCTCACAGCTCATTGCTTGTTGCTTATCGAACCATTTATGCGTCTTTTTGTGGCTCTCGACATCGACGACCCCATACGCGAGCGCATCACCCGCTTCGTAGAAGGTGTGCGAAACTTTGCTCCCGACGCGCGTTGGGCGAAAGAGGAATCGTTGCACGTGACCCTGAAATTCATAGGCGAGCAGGCGGAGAGCTCAGTCGATCAGATTAAAGAAGCGCTTGCCGCGACGGCTGGAAGAAGTACCCAGGTTGTGTTCCGCGGGTACGGATTCTTCCCCACTGCAAAATCCGCGCGCGTTTTCTGGATCGGGATGGAAGCGGGACCGGAACTCGCTGCTCTGGCGGCTTCGGTAGATGCGAGCATGGCGCCGCTGGGCATCGCTAAAGAGGAGAGAAAGTTTACCCCGCATCTCACGTTAGCTCGCAGTTCAGGAGGTTCTGGCGCACCCGGCCGGCGAAGGGAGGACGGTCCTCGGCGCACTTTCGAACACTTGCAGGAAAAGCTCTCAGCATTGCCTGCGCCCGATTTTGGTAGCATGACTGCCCGCGAGTTCTTTCTGTATCAAAGTCGACTCTCGCCGAAAGGATCGACCTATACGAAATTAGCGAGGTTCGATCTCGCGTAGCGGCGTAGCCGTGGCGCGTCGTATGTGGAATATATGCCGCAAATGCTCGCGACAGCCGCGCTGAGTTATCTGTTGGGCTCGATCCCATTCGGCTATCTGCTGGTTCGCATCATTCGCGGGGAGGACGTCCGGCGCAGTGGTAGCGGCAATATCGGAGCAACCAATGTCGCACGCAAATCGCGGGGATTGGGAGTGCTCACGCTGCTGCTCGATGCTGCTAAAGGCTTCTTGGCAGTGCAAGTGGCCGCGCTGATCTGCCGATTTCCTGAACATGACCCTCGCCTCTACCGCGCCATGGCACTCTCCGCATTGCTGGCGATTGTGGGACACATGTTTCCGGTCTGGCTCGGATTTCGCGGTGGAAAGGGAGTGGCCACAGCGCTTGGCGCCTTTCTTCGGTTTAGCGCCGCTTCGGTGCTGATTGCCGTTATCATCTTTTTTGTCGTCGTACTGGTTTCGCGGCGGATTTCGCTAGGATCGATCGTCACGGCCGCACTCTTTCCGGTGGTGGCGAGTTTCTTTCTGCCTCGCGATGCGCTGACTCTGGGCCTGATCAGCGCGGCAGCGGTGTTGATTATCATCCGGCATCATCAGAACATCAGGCGTCTGCTGTCGGGTCAGGAGCCCAGGTTCTCGTTAGGACACAAATGAGCGAGATCGCTGTTATCGGAGCTGGCGCATGGGGCACAAGCCTCGCCATCGTTCTCGGGCGCAAAGGTACGCACCGGGTACGACTCTGGGCGCATGAGGCTGAAGTGGTTGAGAGCATCAGCCGGAGGCGGGTAAACGAGAAGTTTCTGGCGGGTCATCTCATCCCTGAAGCGGTTGTGGTCAGCAGTGACCTGGAAAGAGTAGTGCAAGGCGTCGAGATCCTCGTTAGCGTGATGCCGTCGCAGCACTGCCGGGCACTTTTCGAGCGAATGCGTCCGCTACTGCCGCCTGAAATTCTGGTGATCAGCGCCACCAAAGGCCTGGAAGAAGGCTCCTTGCTGCGGATGTCGGAGGTAATTCGGCTGGTGTTGAAGCGCGAGAGTGCTGCGATTGGCGCACTCAGTGGCCCTTCCTTCGCACAGGAAGTCGCTCGCGGAGATCCGACCGCCATCACGATTGCTTCGCAAGATGCCGACCTTCTTCGCACCGTGCAGCAGGAATTCGGCGATCCGAGATTTCGCGTCTACACCAACAGCGACGTGGTGGGCGTGGAACTGGGCGGTGCGCTCAAAAACATCATTGCGATAGCTGCGGGAATTTGCGACGGTCTTGGCTTGGGACACAATTCGGTGGCGGCCCTGATCACGCGCGGCCTGGCTGAGATGACGCGCTTGGTCGTCGCCTGCGGCGGACGCGCCGACACTATGGCGGGGCTCGCTGGGCTGGGCGATCTTGTTCTCACCTGTACCGGCGGCCTCTCGCGAAACCGTAGCGTTGGAGCCGAACTCGGCCAGGGCAAGAAACTGCCGGACATTATCTCCAACATGCACGGGATGGTTGCGGAGGGAGTGTTCACCACCACCGCCGCGGTGGGGCTGGCTCATGCGCGCGGGGTAGAAATGCCCATCACGCAGCAGATGTATGCCATCCTGCACGAGGGCAAGAGTCCACGGGAGGCTATCGAACACCTGATGTCGCGAAGTGGGAAGAGTGAATCGGCTTTTCCGTCCTGAGTGGCCCGCTGCAAGCACATGAGGTTGGCGCGTGTTAGGCTCTAGGGTTTCAAAATGCTTTTCATGGAGGCGGTATGCGTCTCATCGCGTCTGCCATTGCAATGATGCTTCTTGTCTCTCAGAACACGGCGCAAGCCCAAGGCAAAAACACGGCCGAACGACTCGGCTACCCTCGCGACTCCAAACTTCTGATCATTCATGCCGACGACCTGGCGGTCGCGCACTCGGAAGATGCCGCGAGTTTCGATGCCCTGGATAAACGCGCCGCCACCTCGGCCAGCATCATGGTTCCCTGCCCCTGGCTCACGGAAGTCGCCGAGTACGCCAAGGCGCACCCCGACGCAGATCTGGGTCTACACCTCACATTAACCAGCGAATGGAAAACGTATCGCTGGGGTCCAGTGGCATCCAAACACCAGGTGCCCAGCCTGCTCGATTCGTCTGGTTATCTTTGGCCGGATTCGGATCCCGCCAAGCAGCACATCAAGGCCGATGAAGCGGAGCGTGAGATTCGCGCGCAAATGGAGAAGGCGATTTCTATGGGCATCCATCCTACGCACATTGACAGCCACATGGGAGTTCTCTTCTCCCGGCCTGACCTTTTCGCCGCGTACGTGAGAGTCGCTCACGATTTCAAGCTGCCGTTCCTCGCGGTTCGCACTGCCGATGCCCCGCCCGCACTGTTGTCGCTGCTGTCCGACAAGGACGTCGTGCTCGACTCGATCGTGATGGCCAGCCCCGATGTGAAGCCGGCCGACTGGAAGAGCTTCTACCTGAACGCGATCAAGAACCTGAAGCCCGGAGTTACGGAATTCATCGTTCATCTCGGCTACGACGACGCCGAACTGCAGGCCGTGACCGTCGACCACCCCGACTATGGCTCCGCCTGGCGTCAGCGCGATTACGACGTGATCACCAGCCCCGAGTTCAAGAAAGCCCTCGAGGATAACCACATCATCCTCATTCGCTGGGCGGACATAAAGAAGTTGTTAAGCTAGCGCAGCGGGTTGAATTCCCTTCCGGTCATTTCTCCCGGGTACCTTGGTAATGCCACGGGATCCGGTTTTTCATCGCCGACGCACTTTCGCCCTTTAAAATTTGACAGATACCCGTGACCTCTGCCGCCACTTCGCCGACGGCCTCCGAGACGAGTGAGGGAAAACCCTCAGCCCGCGAATCCAAGCACGCGCGCATTCCGATTCTCTACGTGATACTCGGGGTGTTGCTGGTCATCAGCATCATCCCTATGTACTTCTATTCAGCGCAGGTTGAGGCCATCAATCGCGACCGGCTGAAGACCAACGAAATGCTGCTGCAGAACACCGTGACCTGGTCCCTGGCGGATGACCTGGCGCAGCACGAGCGCTCGCAGCGCATGATGCTGGCCAATCTTTCGTCGGCAATTCAGGTGGCCAGTGGCGGAGATATTGGCGAGAAGAATATCGAGTCGCCGGAACTTCGGGCGCTGCTGGAAAACTTCGTAAGTTCTTCGGATGAAATTGCCTACGCAACTTTGCTCAACTCCGAAGCGAAGGGCATTTCCGCCGGACGCATTGCCCCGGATGCTTTTCTTCAGCGTGAGCTGGAGCACGCCTACACCGCTGCCCGGGATGGCCGGGTATACAACGGCCAGGCTCTCGTCGAGGGCGAGGGCAAAAATGCCCGAACGGTTTTCCTGGTGAGCGCGCCGGTCCAGTATGAGCAGCGATTCCTGGGGATGATCGCATCGGTCGTGGACCTGCAGTTTCTGATTCGCCGGCTGCGGGAAGTCAGCGGGGGAGGTCTCACGCCTTACGTCGTTGACTCGCAGGGCCGATTGGTAGCCGCTGCTAATCCGGAATTCGCTACCGGGCAGGATATGAAGAACTTGGAGATCGTGCGTACCTTCGTGGACGGAGGCAATAAAGCCCAACTGGCCGAGACGCGCGAATTCAACATGAGTTCAGGATCTGAAAAGATCGAAATGCTAGGCACTTACAGCCCAGTACAGTCGCTGAACTGGGCTGTGGTCGTGCAGAAGCCGCGACGGGATGCGTACCGCGGCGTCTACGAGATGCAACGCACGGCTCGCCTGCTCGCTTTGCTGGCGGTGCTGCTGAGCATTGGAGTGAGCATTTTCGCCGCCCGTCGCATCACGAATCCCCTTTCCGTTCTCACCGAATCCAGCCGTGCCATCGCAAAGGGTGACTTCTCGCAGCGCGTTCATCTGATGAGCCGCACGGAAATCGGCGAACTCGCGCAGACTTTTAACACCATGTCTGAGGAGCTGGAACATTTCGTTGAGGACTTGAAGCGAGCCGCCGAAGAAAATCGTGCATTATTCATGGGTTCGATTCAGATGCTGGCCGGAGCGGTTGACGAGAAAGACCCTTACACCCGCGGCCACTCCGATCGCGTTACTCGCTATTCCCTGCTCATTGCGAAGGAATTGGGGCTGCCCGCTTCGTTCATGGAGACTCTGCAAATCTCGGCACAGCTCCATGATGTTGGCAAGATAGGGATCGAAGACCACATCCTGAAGAAACCGGGCTCATTGACAGAAGAAGAATTCGAAGTGATGAAGACACATACCACCAAGGGTGCGAACATCCTTCGCCCGGTGCCTCAATTAGCCGAAATGCTGCCGGGCATCGAACTTCATCACGAGGCGCTCGATGGACGGGGATACCCGTATGGTCTCAAGGGCGAGCAGATTCCGCTATTAGCGCGTGTGATCGCGGTGGCAGATACCTTCGATGCCTTAACCACCAATCGCCCCTATCAGCAGGCACATACTCCTGAGCAGGCTCTTGAGATCATCCGCAGTATTGCCGGCAAGCGACTCGATCCCAAGGCTGTCGATGCCTTAATGGCCGTGTACGAGCGCGGCGAAATTCGCATCCAGCGTTTCACGATCAAGCGTCCGGTTTCCAGCGCGCCTGCCGCGGCTGCGGCTGCGCCCGCTCCCCCGGCGCAACCCACTCCGCTGGAACGCACCCGCGTCTGAGGAAGTTTGCCGGCTGCTCAAGTGCTTTAATCCTTCGGGCAACTCCGAAATACCCAGAAGTCCGAAGGGCGGGGTCTATAATTGCGCACGAATGCCTCTGGCCCCCGGCACAAAGATCAGCCAGTACGAGGTCCTATCACCCCTGGGCGCAGGGAGCATGGGAGAGGTGTATCGCGCGCGAGATTCCCGCCTCGACCGGGAAGTCGCGATTAAAGTCCTTCCGGAACTGGTTTCACTCGATCCCGAACGCCTGCTGCGGTTTGAGCAGGAGGCCAAGGCGGCCGCAGCGCTGAATCATCCTAATATTTTGGCTGTATATCAAATGGGCACGTTTCTCGGCATGCCCTACCTGGTCTCCGAACTGCTGGAGGGCAAGACGCTGACCGAGGTGATCCGCCGCACCCCCGTTGCACTTCGAAAGGCCATTGATTTCGGCGTGCAGATCGCGCGCGGGCTTGCCGCGGCGCACGAGAAAGGGATTGTTCATCGCGATCTCAAACCGGACAACCTGTTCGTCACCAAAGACGGACGGGTGAAGATTCTCGACTTCGGATTGGCTAAAGTAATCCAGCCTAAGGGATCTGCGAATCTGGCCGCGACGATCACGTTGCCCGGAGTGGCGCTGGGTACGATCGGGTACATGTCTCCGGAGCAGGTTCGAGGCCAGCCGACGGACCAGCGGGCAGACATTTTCGCGCTGGGCGCCATCTTGTACGAGATGGTGATGGGCAAGCAAACGTTCCAGCGGCCAACTTCCGCCGACACGATAAGCGCGATTCTCAACGAAGAGCCTCCATCCATTGCGGAGCTCTCACCCGATACGCCAGCGACCCTGGAAAGGCTCATTCGCCGGTGTCTGGAAAAAAATCCGGAGCAGCGATTTCAGTCTGCCTCTGATCTCGCTTTCGCTCTGGAGGCATTGTCCGATCCGTCGATGGTCTCGAGCGGAGCGCATCTAGCTCCCAAGCCTGAGTTCAAAGGGCGATATTTCATCTGGGCTGCCGCGGGCATCACGTTTCTGGTGGCTGCACTGGTAATCGCTTATGTCGTGGCCCAGCCCTCGCGCCCTCCCACGGTTTCCCATTACGTTCAACTTACGCGTGATGGCCGGCAGAAGGCACTGATTGGTACGGATGGGGCACGCCTGTATTTAAGTCTGGGCGAAGTTCGGACGGGAAGCTTCGCCTCCCATGGCGTTGCGGAAATGTCGACCTCCGGTGGTGAGCCCAAGAAACTCACGATTCTGCCTTCGGTCGATATGGTCCCCCTGGATTTATCGCCGGACGGATCGGAACTCCTGGTCGTGGATGGCCAAGGTGCTCCGCCAAAAGGACCGTTATGGACCCTACGTCTGCTGGGAGGTTCGCCGCGCCGACTGGGTGACCTTATTGCGGAGACCGCCGCCTGGTCGCCGGACGGCAAAAATCTGGTTTATACGGATCTGGGCAATGTTTTCCTCGCGAATTCGGACGGTTCAGGGTCACGCAAATTGCTGAGCGTGCCAGGGGACATCCTCAACATCGCTTGGTCGCCAGATGGATCCATGGTGCGCTTTGATGCAACGGAAACGGCCGGCACTGTAGGACAGCAGGTGGAGTGGGAAGTGGCGGCGGATGGAACTGGATTGCAGCGGCTTTTCCAAGGTTGGCACAACCCTCCCGACGAATGTTGTGGCAAGTGGACAGCCGACGGCAAATATTTCGTCTTCGAATCGGGCGGGCAAATCTGGGCGTTTCCTCAGGATACCGGCCTATTTCGATCCCAACCGAAGCCCTTTCAGCTCACCTCCAGTCCGCTTTCGCTTTCGTCGCCTTTGCCCGGCAAAGATGGGAAAAAGTTGTTTGTCGTAGGGCAGACCTATCGAGGCGAACTGATGCGGTACGACGCCAAAGCGGGTCGCCTTGTACCCTTCCTGGGCGGAATCTCGGCCGAGTACGTGGATTTTTCCCGGGACGGGCAGTGGGTTACGTACGTGTCCTATCGTGAAGGCTCATTGTGGCGCAGCAAAATTGATGGCACGGAGCGTCTCCAACTCACTTACCCACCAATGTATCCGGTACTGCCGCGGTGGTCACCGGACGGGACAAAGATCATTTTCTTTGAATTCGCACGCAACACCTCACCTGCAAGGATCTACGAAGTTTCCGCAGGTGGCGGCAGCCCGCGCGAACTTCTGCCCAACGACCACAGCCAGCAACTCGACCCGAATTGGTCCCCCGACGGCAGCAAAATCATCTTTGCGGGCGAATCCAATAGCCCGGCATCCTCAATCCGCATACTCGACCTCGCAACCGACCAACTGTCCACGCTGCCGGCTTCCCAGGGCCTTTATTCTCCAAGATGGTCCCCCGATGGCCGGCACATCTCTGCCTTCTCCGCAGAATCCAAGACTCTGCTTTTATTCGACATGCAGACGCAGAAATGGTCCGAACTCGCCAGTGGGTCATTGAGCTGGCTGAACTGGTCCCACGACAGCAAATTCGTGTACGTACTCGATTACCGCGGCAAAGATGCAGTGGTCAGAATTCGAATCTCCGATAAGAAGGTCGAGCAGGTCGTCGATCTCAAGGACTTCGTCACCGTGGGCCGGTACGGCGGTTGGCTCGCGCTCACCCCCGATGATTCCCCGTTGCTGCTGCACGACACCGGCTCTCAAGACGTTTACTCGGTGGATTGGCAAGCGCAGTAATGGATCGTCAAACGCAAAGGTAAGTACCTGAATCTATAACGTTTGCGTTATACACGCAGATCACATTTTTCCTTCTTTCCTTTTCTTCCGGAACGTCATCCTAATGGCGCATCTGGGCCCGCAGACTAGCTGCACGAGTGCCTAATTTTGCGCGAGTCCGACGCCTGGCACCGCTACGCTCAATAGCAAGAGTTCTTATGTTTTCGATTGGATCTTCATGCCGCTTACCCCGATTCGTCAGTCGATTGCTGATGATGCTTGTCGCAAGTCTATTTTTGAATGCCCACTTGGCCGCTCAAACACAACAGCTACCCTACCTGAATGCCGGCCCCACCTCAGTGTTTGCACAGATCGACTTCGCTCGAATGATTTCTGATGAGCGGGTGTGGGACGAAACCGAAAAACATCTGCAGACCGCTTTGATTGACTCGGGTGTTGTCTCTGCACTCGATCTTCAGGCTCCCGACAAGGCCGTTAAGGAGTTCAAGCAAGCCATAGCAGCGCTCAAAGCACAGGATCCCAAGGGCGCCATCCGAGCATTCCAGAGAGCCGTCAAGATATACCCGGATTTCGTGTCAGCCCATAACGCGCTCGGCCTGGCGTATCTGGACCAACAAGATCCACGCGCTCGCGAAGAGTTTGAGACGGCGGCCAGACTGGACGATCGGTTTCCGGGCCCTTTCCTCGACCTTGGCCTGCTGGCCATCAGCGGAAACGACTTTGCGGCTGCTGAAACGAATCTGCTAAATGCTGCCAATCTCACGCTGGACGATCCGCGGATTCTGACTGCACTGGCATTCGCTGAGAACGGAAATCATCAGTACGCCAAGTGCGTGCAGACGGTCAACCGGGTACATGCTCTGGAACACCACGCGGTCGCCAACGTACACTACATCGCCGCAGCCGCGGCCATGTCGCTCCATGATTCCAACGCGGTGAGGTCACAGCTGCAGACATTTCTCGCCGAGGATCCTAGCAACCCACTCTCTCCCATTGCCCGCCAACAACTGGCAGCTTTGGCCACAGGTAGAGTAGCGACTGAGCAGACTGCCAGGGCGAGCAGCATCGAGGAAGTTCCTGCAGCGGCCCAGGTTCGCCGAATTACGTTTCCGAACAGCGAGTACCTGAAGACGCAGCTCAGCGATATCGAAAATAATCCTGAGCCCGACGATTGCGATACATGCAGCCCCACATCCAACGCGGTAAGTTTCCCTGCGACTCCCACCGAACCCGGTTCCGCGTATCGACTTCCTACTTTCAGGTCACCCCAGAAGCTCTTCACCATCCACCAGGTCGTGGACGAAACGGCGCTGTTCTTTTCGGTGACTAGCCATGGACATATGGTCGGTGATCTGTCGTTAACGGATATTCACGTCAGGGATGACAATAAGCCTCCAGACAAAGTCTTGCAGTTCATCCCTCAATCCAGGCTTCCTCTGCGGCTAGGACTGCTGATCGATACCAGTGAGTCAGTCCAGCAGCGCGTGACCTTCGAAAAACGAGCGGCCGAGAAGTTTATTGATAGAGTCTTGAATAAGGACTCCGATCTGGCATTCGTAGAAGGCTTTCGTGACGAAGCTACAGTGGCGCAAGATTTTACCCGCGATCCAGTCAAACTTGCCGAGGGAATCGAGAAGCTTACAAGCGGGGGCAGTGGGACGGCTATCTTCGACGCCGTTTTTCAGGCCTGTTGGAAGTTGGCTGCATTTCCTGATCAAGGCCGGACCGCGAGAGTGCTTGTGGTTGTCACGGACGGTGAGGACAATTCGAGCCACAGAAGTCTCAAGCAGGCGATTGAAGAGGCAGAAGCCGCCGGCGTGACGGTCTATACGGTGAGTACCGCGGAAAAAGGGGAGGATGATACAGACGCCAACCGAATCCTAAAGCTACTGGCTGAGCGCAGCGGGGGAGAGTCGTTTTTCCCGGGGAATCTCCGCTCGCTCGACGCTTCTCTGAATGAGTTACCAACGGTGATCCGCAGCCGCTACCTGATCGCTTATAAAGCCGCCGGCTTCAAACCGGACGGAAGGTTCCGGCCCATTCATGTGACCGCTGAAAAAGATGGGAAGCGCCTCCACGTACAGGTACGCAAGGGCTATTATGCACGCGCTACGCTGGCCTCAAATTAACTAAAGGCAGATGCCGAGCACCTGTACATAGCCGCTGGCTTCCCCTGAAGAGCGTTTTTGCATTCTGTGGGTGCGGCTGAAAAGCCTGACCTGCCAAGAGTTTTCACGCGCGATACGGTAAAACCTGTATGTAGATCTGCGCGGTTTTGCTGGTACTATCTATTCCCGCGAAAGGGATTAGGATGCGGCACGGCCCAGTATCACTGGGACAGCAAGATTGTCCCGCTTCCCGTTTAGTGTCCCATGAATACACATCAGAGCTTCGATCGCGAGTCGTTTCAGTCGCTGCTTGCGAATGCCTTCTCCGTCCAGCAGAGTGGAATGGCGCCCGAGTCCCTGGCCGCCATCATTGAAATTCAACGTGTAGTTACGGGCGACGGCGTCGACGCCGGCTATGCCATGAATTTGCTGGTGGAGCGCGCTCGGGGTATTGCCAATGCATCCGGCATAGGCATCGCTGTGCTCGAGGGAAATCAGCTGGTTCATCGCGCGGGCAGTGGAACCGCGCTCGAAAATGTCGGCTCGCAATTGACCGCCGTCTTCAGCAGTGCGGCGCACGATCACCCCCGCAAAGAGATCTTGCGTGTAGAAAATGCAGCGACCGATTCCCGGATCGAGGGCGAGATTTGCCGGCAATTTGATGTGCAAGCGCTACTGATGGTGCCGATCTATCGCGAGCACGCGATGATGGGAGTGCTTGAAGTTTTCTTCAACGAGCCCCACGTTTTCTCCGAGCCGGAGGTACGCACGTATCAGCTGATGGCCACGCTTGCCGGGGATGCCAGCGCACTTCCCCTTGTGACAGCAGAAAAGAGCATAGTAAGTTCATCAACCTTGGCGCGCGCCCTGTTGCGAATGAATCAACAGGTTCGGCAGCTAACGGTTACGCGCCAACGCGCACCTGAGGTGCCGACGGAAGCAAGGGCAGAATCTTCATACACGCAGATTCTTTCTGCAGTGCGGAAATGGGATGCACGGGCTTACGGGGCACAACTGGCAAGTTCAGCAGCTGAACACCTGCGTCATATTCGTTTGCCCAAATGGCAACTACCGCGCGCACGCCGGCCGAGACTTTCATGGCACAAGCCTGCTCTCGAGAGGCTGCATCGGGACCTGCTTCTTTTCCAAGCGCAATGGTCCAGCCGGTCACGGGGCAAGCTTCTTTTGAATGTCGCAGCGGTGTCTGTTGTTCTGGTGCTGGCAATCATGGCTGCCATCGCGCGCCATCAGAGCACAATATTACCTGTCGCGTATTCCTCTTCCGGCAACACGACTCCGGTTGCAGCGCAGCCGCTATCTGCGGTTGATCAGCAGATCGTCGCGCCATCTCCCCTCAAGCCCAACGCCAGCGCCCGCGACGCTGGTGCCCCCACCGCTTCCTTCAAGCGCGTATGGGCCGGGAAAGATGAGGTGGACTACATTTCAGACGATGTTACAATTCGGCACTTTCGCCCGCTTCCCACTCCAAAAAAGAGCAGCGCTTGGAATAAGCAGGTGAATATCGGCAAAGACGTGACGGTCCGTTATTTCAACTCTCCGCCGCTGCCGACCGCAGAACCATCCGGGCAACAAGCAAGCGAACAAGCAGTCAAAGATTGAATCCGGATCGAATCGCCCTGAGCATCAGTACACAGGCTCTCTATCTCAGCCGAGCACAATCTGTTCCTCACAAAGCCGCAACCCTGCGTTGCACCAGTAAGAAGTAGAGTGCCAACAGCACCAGGAGAAAGCCATTGGCTCCGAGGACCAGAGGCACAGTGAACCTGGGCACCAGCCATCCTGTTGCCAGATTCCCCATAGGCATGCCACCGCGGAAGGCGCAGTTGTACACGCTCATGACTCGTCCACGCATTTCGTTGGTTGTGATCAACTGCACCAGCGAAGTGACGGTCGCGAAGACCGCCATCATCGACGCTCCCACCACCAACAACATGACGTACGAGAGATTCAGAAATCGAGAAAACGAAAACCCCGAGATGCCCAGGCCAAGGCAGATCAGCATACTCAGGGCAAACCGCCCCTTATTGCGTATATTCCCTAATCCCGCCACGGCGAGCGATCCGCAGATCGAGCCCACTCCCATCAGAGAAAGTAGATTGCCGTAGGTTTCCGGCCCACGCTGGAAAATGTCTTTCACGAATACGGGAATGTACGTACGCATGGGCATGCTGAGAGCAGTCATGCAAAATGCCAGAACGATCAGGGCCTCCATAGACCCCTGCTGGCGCAAGAAGTGAATGCCCTGTTTCAAGCTGTTGAACATCGACTCCTTGGTGGTTTCCGGCACGAAACGCGCGGATATGAGCAAGAGGGTCACCACCGGGGCAAGAAAAGACAAAGCATTCAGTCCAAAACACCACTTTTCCCCAAGACGCGCCAAGGTGATGCCAGCGAGCGCCGGACCGACAGTGACCGCCAGATTGAACTGGATCGAGTTAAGCGCGATGGCATTCGGCATGTCCTCGCGATCCACCAGCGTAGGAATCAGCGCCTGATATGCCGGACCTCCAAACGATTGCGCCACTCCAGCGACAAAAGACAAGGAGAGAATCTGCCATACCCGCACCACTTCGGTGGCCACCAGTAACGTGAGAACTCCGGCACAAGCCATCTGAATATATTGCGAGATCAGCAGGATCTTTCGTCTTTCGGTGCGGTCTGCTACTACCCCGCCGATCAGCGAAAGCAGGAAGATGGGAATCCCGGCGAGAAACTGATCGAGTGCAAGCAGAAATGCCGAGTGGCTCAAGCGGTAAATGAGCCAGCCCTGCGCCACGATCTGCATCCAGGTGCCTATACTGGAAGTACAGGCGCCAAACCACATCAGGCGAAAGTCGCGATATTGAAATGCTTTGAAAACTCTGCGGAGTGACGCTCGCATCCGGTCCGACCGTTTCGAAGTCAAACACTATCTTCGCATGAACCGCTCCACTGCCAGCATTGTGCTTGAAAATCAGTTTGGATGAGATGGAATCGCGCAGGATTCTTAAACGCCACGATATTAATTCTGGCCCGCAGCGGAGCCCGGCCGGTCCTCAGCGAACAGGAACGATAAGGCGTCCGGGAAGCGCTGTGCCCACTTTGACTCATGGTGGGATGCGCCCTGCTCGACGACCAGCCGCAGGTGGCATGCATCCAAACCGCCACGATGCAGGATTGCAGCGAGTTCCTGTACGTCATCGACCATGCTACGGTCTCGATCCTCTCGCCCTGCTTCCGCGCTACCGGTTGCGAGAAAAACGCGTTCCGGCCAGCGCCGGACTGTCCGACTCTGCCGAATGATCTGCCGATTCGCCGCCCACAACGATGGACTCTCCAACAGTAATCGGCCAAAGATCCCGGGTGAAACCGCGACGGTATATAAGGCGATCAATGCTCCTAAGGAAGAGCCGCCCAAGCCGGTAGTTCGAGGACCTGATGCCACTCGATAGTGGCGCTCCACGAAAGGCATGACCTCCTTGATCAGAAAACTGGGATAGCGGGTTCCCTGCACGCGCAGCATCATCGGCTGAAAAGAACGGTGTGGCATGTATTCGCGCAGCCGGTCTTTGCCGGTATTATCGATGCCTACAATGATCATGGGTGCAATCACCTGTTCGCGGATCAGGCGGTCGGCTGTTTCATCGACCTGCCATTCGACTCCGTTGAACGAGGTCGCCGGCTCAAACAGATTCTGGCCGTCATTGAGGTATAGGACGGGATATTGGCGTGCAGCATTCTGTGCATCGTCATAGCCCGGAGGCAGCCACACGCGCAGGAAACGATCGTTACGATAAATTCGACTGTGGAACGGATGAATACGTAAGTCGCCAGTAGCCGTTTCACCGCGAATCATGCCGGCAGGCGTTCTCGAAGCGTCAGTCTGCTTGTTCTGGATTTCTTGCATCTGTGCTCGTCGCTTAAAGCTTGCCGCTGGCTCTCATGCCCTGGAGTTCCTCAATTTCAGAACTCCCGCCACCACGCTGATCAGCGAAATCAGTACCAACGAAATCAGGCATAAGATGCACCACGTTGTCAGCACGTAGGCTTCGATGTAGGTGAGATACAAAGCAAAGCCGAGCCCCGCAAGCGCCGCACCCAACAGCCAGTCCCGAATTTGCTCCCTCGTTCGGAAGAAAATTGAGAGCACGAACAGCATGGCGTATCCAGCTACCCCAATGACGGCCACGGGAATGCCGAGCAACGTGGAGTACTCGCTGCGGTTCACGATGTCGCAACTGAATTTCTGGCTGAAGTCGCAGTACCGGGTGGGCGATTCTGCGAAATGACGTTGCACTGATATACCGGAATCAATGACACCAGCCAGCGATAAGATCGCAATCAGCACGAAAAGTAGCCGATCGCCGGAGCCGTTCACGGAAGGCTGCACCCCGTTTTGTCGCTGAGTTCATCTAGTGAGAACACGCCTTCTGTCGGCGGATTCGAGCCGAACTGCCAGCTGGGAAACAGCTTCACGCCCGCCGCCTTGCACTGTGGGGCCATTTCTCCGGGCTTCTCTTTGAGGGCGCACTCCTGGTACGGCACATAGCGGAATGCGGCGCCAAACATTTCCTTTTGTTCGGCGCAGTGCGGGCACCAATACAGACCATACATTCTTGCCTGATGGGCCGCGAGACACTTGGCAAACGAATCGTACTTGTGATCGCGATAATATCGGCCGGCAAGAAAAACTACCGCGAATAAGGCGAGCACGATGGCATAGCGCCAGGTTTTCCGGTTCTTCGGTGCATCACCCTCGCGGTTTTGTCGCCTCTTTCGCCGTTCTTCAGACATGGTTCAATTCTTATACCACGGCGATCAGGCGACTATGTTCAGGGCCTGCGGAATCACATCAAGTTCTTCGCAGTGCAGCGTGAGTACCTCTCCATCGACCATCACGTCCACAGGAGACTCAAGATTGAATTCCACGTGGGCCACGGACTTGCATTCGGCGAGGGAATGCTGGATGTGCGTCCCGTCGTAAAGGCCAGGCAGTTCGCGGATCAACCCAAGCCGCCCAATCGTTCCCCATCGCACATACTCAATCAGGCCATCGTTCGTTTGGGCATTGGGCGCAATCATCATCGTCCCGCCGGTGAATTTGCTGTTGTTGAAGGTCAGAAACAGGCATGGCCTGCGGTCAAACTCCATTTCCCCTTGCACTCGAACCGGGAATGCGCGGCGATTGAAACGGGCGAGCGTGAGAAAAATGGATCCGAAGTAGCCCAATTCTCCCCACGAACTGAAGCGGCGAGCGCGCAAGGTGGCAACATCCGCAGTGAAACCGATGCTGAGTAGATTGATGTAGTGAATGATGCCAGCCCGATGGCGCAGACGCATCACGTCACAGGTTCGGCTGCGTTCGGCAAGGATCGCTTCGATCGCGTACTCGACGCCGCGATCACTGAAATCGCGCAGAAAAGAATTCCCCGTTCCTAAGGGCAGAAACGCGAGAGTGGGAGGCTCTGCACTTGCGGCTTCAGGGAACAGCCCATTCACGACTTCATAGGATGTCCCATCCCCACCGACTGCAATGAACTTTCGAACGCCGCGGGCATACGCCGCGCGCGCAATTTCGGTGGCCTGTCCGGCAGCAGTCGTATGCACTACATCCGTCTGGATGCCTCCTGCCTTAAGGCGCTCCAAAACCGGATCCAGAAGCCTGCCGCTACGTCCGCCCCCCGCGGCCGGATTCACGATCGCTAGATAGCTCTGCGCCAAGATATCGTTTCTCAATAATAAGGCTGATACTCGCGATTCGGCCGATCCGTGGGCGATCCGGACTACAGATTGACGATTGCCGCCCTTTCGAAAAACTTCCCGATCTCTTCCGCCAGCAACTGTCGCTTGATTTTCATTGAGGCCGTCCGCGGAAAGTCACGGTCCCAAACCAAATGTCCGCTCACGCGCTTGAAATCTGGAAGATGGCGGTTGCGCGTGGAAATATCTTCGAGTAACGCACTGTCAACCTTCTGGTTCTGCTCGAGCCTGAGAATCAGAACCAGTGCTTCGCGACTGCCGAGTTCTTTTGCCGGCCAGATGTAGTTTGCCGCGTAAATCGCGTATTCCTTGACGGGCAGGCCGTCGAAGACAGTCTCGATGTCCTCGGGATAAATGTTTTTGCCGCCCTCGGTGACGATCATGTTCTTCTTGCGCCCGAAGAGCTGCAGATGACCGTGGCGTTCAAAACGCCCGAGGTCGCCGGTGAGCAGCCATCCTTCGACAATGGTCTCGAGCGTGAGCTCCGGATCATCGAGATAGTGCGACATCACCGTCTTACTGCGCGCGGCTACCTCTCCAATTCCCTCCGCATCGGGGTTCAAGATGCGGAGTTCGACACCAGGAAGCGGCTTGCCCACCGTGTCCGCGCGAAACGGTTTGAGGTCGTTCAGAGTCAGTGCCGTGCCTGCCTCGGTCAACCCGTAGCCATTCACGACAGGTAGGCCGAGATCATAGAAGAACTGCGTGGTTGAGGGCTCGATGAAGGCCCCACCCGTGATGAGCGCCAGCAACTCGCCACCGAATCCGCGATGCACATTGCGGAGCAACATGCGGCTAAGCCTCACATTCGGGCGACGTCTCGTCAGAAGCCGATTCGTGGCGATCATTGTGTCCAACAGAGCCCGTTTCCAGTTCGGCAACTCATCGAATTTGGCCCGCAGACCTTTCTCCAAATTCTTGAGGATCATCGGAACCAGGGCCACATAGGTGATGCGATAGCGAACGAAGGCATCGCGCACGAACTCGGGCCGGAGCGTGCGCAAGTGAACCACGCAGGCTCCGCAGACGAATGGTCCGATAAATCCCACCATGAAATCGATAGCATGATTGGTCGGCAGAATGCTGAGATATCGCACCCCCGGCCAGAACGGGTACCAAGCGGTCAGGGAACGGCACTGCTCCAGATAGTTCTCGTGGGTGAGAACGCATCCCTTGGGTCGGCCGCCTGTGCCGGAGGAATAAACGATGCAGGCTACGTCGTCTTTCTGCCGCATCACGAAATCGGGTGAGCCTTTGCGTTTGAAATCTTCCCAACGGAAAGCTCCGGCCAACTCGGCTCCGAGCGGCGCCTCGGTCACGATAACAATCTTCGTGGCAATCGCGTGGAACTGAGGCGACTGCATGATCGCCCGCCACAGGTGGTACTCGACGACCAGAACTTTTGCCTTCGAGTGCGCCAGCAGTTGCAGGTGCTCGGCCGCGCTGAGCTTGTAATCCAGCGGAACCAGCACACCGCCACAATAGAAGATCGCGTACGCCGAGATCAGCCACTTGGACTGGTTGGTCATGATGATGGCGGCGCGGTCATTGGCATCGAAGTCGGCGTCTTCGAGAGCGCGGGCCAGTGGCAGGGCAATTTCTTTGAAATCGGAATAGGTGAGCCGGAGTTTTTCCCGGTCCCGCTCAGCCTCAATCAGGCACACCTCGCTGGAGTAACGATCCAGAGCATCGCGCAGGACGGCGCCCAGACAGGTGTACTTGTTGAGATCAAGCATTAAAGAGTCATTTCACCACAGAGACACGGTGATTCGGTGGAAGGCATAGTAATCAATCAATGACCGCCATTCCCGCAAAGAGTACAGCCAGCACCTACAACCGAGCCTGGATCTTGTCGGCCAGGGTGCGGAAGTCGCTCACGCCCTGTAGTTCGTAGTCGGGTAACTCGACATGGAAATGATTCTCCAATTTGGTGAGCAAATCCAGCGTCTGCAGGCTGTCAATGCCGAGAGCCTTAAAGAAATCGTCGTCGGGGGAGAGCTTTTCGCGCGGAACCTTGAAGTGGATCGCGGCCAGAGTAAGAATTTCGTCTAGAGTCTTTTCGGTGGTTGGCATAACGAGTCATTCTAATTGAGTTTTCGTCACGGCAGATACGGCTGCGCATTCGTGCTTTCGACGAACTTCTTCAGCCCAGCCTGCACTGCGGGGCGCTCGAACAACTCACAAAAAATATCGATTTCCTTTTTCAGTTCGTCGTTTGGAATGGGTTTGATGAACTGTTTCGCCGCGGCAGACGTCTGCCGATCGAACTTGCCCACCTGCGCGGCAGTTGCGCGGGCGGCGCGCAGCGCTTCTCCTTCGCCGACCACCTGGCTGGCTAATCCGATCTGCTGTGCTTTGGTCACGTTAAAGCTGCGTCCAGTCAGCAGCAGATCGCGGACGACCGCATTCCCCACATCCCGCTTCAAGCGCGGTATTCCGCCAAATCCCGGAATCAAACCAAGACGAAGTTCCGGGAAGGCAAAGCGGGCGGTCTTATCCGCAATGATCAGATCGCAGGCCAGTGCCAGCTCCAGTCCGCCGCCAAAGGTTACGCCCTGAACCGCTGCAATCGTGGTTAGAGCCGAAGCGTCAATCGTGTTCAACACTCGGTGAATGCGTTCTAGGAAATCGCGGACGCCGCGGATTGCCGCCTTCTTTTCCATGGCTTGCGAGCGATCGTACAGTTCCCGCAAATCGGCTCCAGCGCAGAAACCGGCTTTCCTCTCACTGTGGATGATGACAGCATGAAGCTGAGGCTCAAGCTCCTGCAGAGCGGCAGAAAATGACTCGAGGTCCTCCAGAGAGAGGGACCCGATTTCGTTGCACGGGGCGCGGTTGAGCGCGAGTTCGAGCACTCCTTCATGCACCGAGTACGACATGGTCTGCCCGCGCTTTGTCACCGGTGTCGTGTTCATGCGGTCTTCACCGCCTGATACATGTCTTCGATCTCGCTGCTCATGCGCTTCGAAATCAGGTCTCGCTTCAGCTTTCCGTTGGCTGTGAGCATGCCATTCTCAATCGAGAACGGCTCTTTGCGGACACAAAAAGCACGAATTTGCTTGTAATGGGGATGCTGCGCGTTAACCCGGTCAAGGACGGCTTGCACCTGATCGCGACTAACATCGCCAGTAAGGATGGCGGAAAGATATCCGCGACCATTTCCGATAATCACCACCTGCTGTGCATTCGGCAGCAGATGCTGGATTTCCTCTTCCATGGATTCCGGGGCAAGCTTGTGGCCGGAGCCCAGTATGATCAGATTCTTGATGCGGCCGACGATGCGCCACGTGCCCGCGTCCAATTCGCCCTGATCGCCCGTATGGAACCATCCATCCCGCAGCACTTCGGCAGTCTGCTGTGGACGATTCCAATATGCGGGGAACACATTGGGACCACGAACCACAATTTCATCATTCTCACTGAGCTTCATCTCGATCCCGGGAATCGCCGGCCCTACTCGTCCCGGCAGAGGATGGCGCGGATCATCCATAGTGCAGATCCCGGTGGTTTCCGTGAGCCCATAGACCTGCAACACAGGAATGCCCAGCATGGTGAAATAACTTTGAGTTTCCGGCGTGAGCGGAGCCGATCCGCAGATTAAGGCTTTTAGATTCTCCCCCACCATCTTTTTCCGGATCTGCGGAAAGACGAGTCGCTTGGCAAGCCAGAGCCAGGTTGAGGTTGCCTCTCTGCCTTTGTCACACCACGCTGCCTTTGCGCGAGAGTAGATCGCTTGCGCCACCCCGCCTTTGGCCGCGATCTGTTCATCAACGCCGCGCCGCATGCGCTCCAATAATTGCGGGACGTTGAGGAAATAATGGGGAGCGACCGCGGGCATGTCATTGGCTATTTTCGTCAGGTCGGTATTGAGCGTAACCAGGCTGCCCCGTAACAAGAAGGTGAGCACCGCGATCCATGACGCGCAAAAGCTGAATGGCAGGTAATGAAAGATGCGATCTTGCGAGGTGCGTCCACCCATCAACAGATCCAGGCGAGCCGACGTACACCCGAGCATAAAGCCGACATTGGCCGCTGTGAGCACCACACCCTTCGCCTCACCCGATGTGCCGGACGTGTAAATGATGACGACCGGATCTTCGCTGCGCACCTGCGGACGATCCAGCGAAATTCCCTCAACTCCCGCGAAGATCTCGTCGAATAGAAAGTGCGGGGGAGCCGCAGCCCAGTTCTGCTGGATTCCGTCCCGCAGGGTTGCGTCTCCGCAGCAGACCAGGGCGGGCGTGCTGTCCTTCATCATGGCAACCAGTTCGTGCGGAGCCTGGCGGTAATAGAGGGGAACGACGATCAGCCCCTCAGCCGTGGCCGCCAGATCCATCGCGATCCAGCGAATGCTGTTTGCTGCAAGGAGACCACAACGTTCGCCCTTAGCCAGACTCTTCGAAGCAAGAAAGGTTCTCGCTCGCTGCACTAATTCGAGGAGTTCTGCCCCGGTCACAGCCGTGATCTGGCCATCGCGGATCTCCTGCAGAACCGGGTTACTCCCAGCGGCCTTCAGTTGCGCAAAGATTTCTCCGACAAAGGGCATCGTGGCGAGCTTCGGGACTAACTGTATGCTGAAACGAGTTGCCGCAGCGAGTCATTCATAGGCGGCAGATAGTCTTCCCACGTCCACTCCCCCGTGCGCGTGGGGAACTCCGGATAGCGGCGATGGACTTCTTCCTCGAAATAAACTCCCATGCGGGCCATGACTTTCAGATTCCTGACCACCGTCCGTGCGATCCCGTGCGATACGTTCGCCTTCCGTGGCAAGTTTCTCGAGTGCGGCCAGCAACTTCGGTTCAAGGTCGGGATCATCGACGTTCATCAGCAGATCTTCATGCCCGCGCTCGCGCATGATGTTGCGAATGCGTTCGTCCATCGTGATTCCGGCCGACGGAACCAAGCCAGGCATCGAGGTCACGATGCCGTGATACCGCGAGGAGGCCATCATGTGACACGATCGCAGGATACTGACCAGTTCGTACATGTTGTACTGATCCGAGGTCAGGACAGGGATCCCGCCCAGCTGCTCAGATATTCGATTGGCGGGACGCGCGTCAAGGCGTTCGGTGGCAACCAGAATGACGAATACATTGCGCTTCTTACGGAAAGCGCCCACTGCGTTCGCGATCGAAGAGAGGTAATGCTCGTAAGCCCGCTCCGCCGCGGGACCGGAGTTATGGAAGTAAGGCCCGCGATAGTGTGTCTTCTTGTACGCGCCGACCATCTTGTGCAACGCCAATTTTCCGATGGAAGCCTTCACCGGCCATTCGAAAGGATTGATGGGGCACACCACCAGCACTGGCGTACGTCCGTCCCAACCTACTTCGCGCAACACGCTCTGGCCGTACTCCGGCGAGCGCGGCTCGAAAGTCCACGCCGTGTCCGTGCCCAGTTCCGTAGGCACTCCCAGTTCGCGCAGCACGCTGCGGGATTCCTCGTTGCGAGTGATCACCAGCGAATTCCGGCAATAACGGGAACACATTTTCACCAGCAGCGGGTCCATGTGCCCCGCCTCGCCGCCATATCCGACCGAGAGCTTGTTCTGCGCGGCCGCGATGCCCAACGTGCCAATCATCATCGTGGTCAGGGCATTGGCGAACTTGCTCTTGAACATCGAGCCTTCGCAGGCGACCACCCCATGATGTTTTGGAACTTCGTTCTTCAGAAATGGCGGGAAGATATCGGGCAATCGAACTTGCGCGGTGTTCTCAAAGTAGCCCTTCGAGCGTTCAAAATCGAAGGTCATGCAGGTAAACTCAACTCGCTCGGAGCCAAGAATGTGGCGGATCTGGCGCAGCATTTCGTCTACGCGCACGTCAGATCCCATATTGCGCGTGCCGTTATAGCCTGCGAATAGAAGTTTCAGCTTCTCGCCAGGGCGCCAGGGCTTGCCGTGTCCCAACATCCATCCGACTTTAGCCTGTTCGATGTTGGTGCTGACCCACGCCTCCAGCATGAAATCCATCATGCGGCGCTGCCTCCGCGTGCCGCAGGCCAGGGCTGGTATTGGTATTGGAAATTGTTTTCGCGGCTGAACTTCAGCAAGGGAAAGCTGTATTGCGAGAATGGCACGGGCCGCCGTCCAAGTTCAGAAGTAACTCGCGTGTTGTCGAATACGGTATTCCAGACCAGGTACGGCATGAAGACCTTCAGCAGTGTCGCGCCGCTGCCCAGCGTCCCTCTCCGGTTCGAAAGGAACTTCACGGACCCGGTAAAGGGACCTTCCGCGAAAGGCAGGAACACTGGTTTACGCTTCTGTTGCGCAGCCGCCAAAGCGGTGGTCAATTCCCGAAAGGTCTGCGACGACGTACCCGACGAAAGGTGATAGGTATCGAAGCGAGGCTGCTCCTTCTGGTGCAAAGTGGCAATGGCATCAGCTACGAAATCGACATTGACGATGTCGACCTTGTCGTTGGGACGAAATGGCAGCGCGGGTAGGCCCGCCAGAAACACGAACGCCTTGACCATGTCGAACTGGGTGGTTTCGGCCCGCCGGCTGTCTCCCAGAACGATGCTCGGACGAAAAATCGTTTTCGGCGTATCGGGCAGCAGCACGCGCGTCATGTGTTCACAGAATTTCTTGGTGCGCGCGTATGGATCGTAATCGGAACGATCCCACTCGATGGACTGATCTTCAGTGACAATCTCGTTCTGTCGCTTACCGGCTACAGCCACCGTGCTGACCTCGCTGAACCGGCGCAGGCCATGGTAGTGCTCCGCATGCCGCGCTAAGGTGAGCACCTCCAGAGTGCCCCGTAGATTCACATTCAGGCAGCTCTTCTCGGATTTGCGGTTTAAAGATGCAGCGCAGTGGATCACCGAATCCGTGGTGTGCACGAGACGGTCGTACTCATCGCGTCCCAAACCGAAACCGGGAGCAGTCAGATCGCCGCAGAATACGCGCACCCTGGTCTGCAGGTAGTCATAAAATTTGGAAAATTCCAGGTGGAGTTGCATAGCGCGCCAGAGCCGAAGGTGCGCCTCCTGAGCATCGCGCGCACGCACCAGAAGATTCAGAGATGCGCCGTGCTCCTGCAGCAGATTGGCGGCGACGTGCGCGCCGATGTATCCGGTGGATCCGGTCAGGAATATCGCCACGTTGCTCCGTTGGTCCCGGTTTTGACGGCATCGCCGTTCGCGGGCGCAAGTTGAAAACTCCGGGGAGGCCGCGCTTCAAGCGGGCGCCCCTCAATCAAAGGATAGGTCCAGCGGCGAAGCGCCGGAATGTGAATGTTGATCCAGTACTCCCACCAGTCAAGCGAGCGCGTGTCATAGGCAAACTGTTCGCGTTCTTCCGGAGCAAGAGCATAAGAGAGTTTCTCGATGTTCTCCGCCGCAAAATCGTGCTCATGCAGCAAAATGAACGGCTCGAAGAGCTCAATTAATTTCTCCACGCGCTCGAGATTACGCTCAGCCTTCACCAGCGGGGCCTTCTTCAGTGGAAGTGGCGACATGATCCGCTGGATGGACTGCAGAATTGCCTTTTGCGCCGGCGCCGACATCCGGTTGTAGCGAGCCTTGGAAACAGGAATGGCATCGAGGCGCAGGCGAAGCCATGACTCCAAACCTTCTTGCGCACGGTAATGTCTGCGATGCGCCAGCGCCGTCAACTCAATCGAACGGCCCATGTCGCAGGGATTTGTCACCGAGGTTGCGAGCTGGTACAGCGGTTCGTGACGGCGTTCTATGATGGCGGCGGCCACCAGCGTCATCCCCGCGCAAACCGAGTCCACAGGAATGATATCCAACCGCTTGCTCTCTTTCGAAGGCAATTGCCGGAAATATGTCCCCAGTAGATACGACAAAGATGCAGAGGTGTTGATGCCCTCATTCCAGCCCACAAAGGGCTTGGCGACCGAAGTCTCGACGATGGCGGGGCGCACCACTGCAACCGGAAGCCCGGCTCCATACTTCACAATCAGAGATTCAGCCAGACTTTTTGTAAGCGTGTAGGTGTTCGGCCATCCCAGTTCCCGGGCTCGCCGCATACCGGCTTCGGTACGATAGTTTTTGAGCCAGCGCACGCGATTTTTGCGAACCTGATTTTCCAGGGCAGCCCCTTGCAGGTCCTTGGCCGCATGCTCCCTGGCTTGGGCCTGTTTTCGAAGCTCGGAAGTGACCTCCTCGCTTTGCGACTGCGCTTCAGCCTTGGCAATCAAATCCTGCAGAGCGTGCCATTCTTTTTCCGCATCGAAGTCTGCCTGGCCGCGGGGATTGTAGTTCGGGATCAGCCTCTCTGGAACGCGGCCATCCTGCTCGCCCGCCACGTAACAGGTCGATAAATGCAGCAATCCGGCGCGATCCGAATGCCGCACGAATTCGAGAATATTCAGCGCCGCGTCCGTGTTCGTAGTCAGCGCGTCCCGCAGATCGGGATTGAAGTCAGTCAGGCCGGAACTGTTTACGATGAGATCGAGATTCTTGTGTAGATGTTCAGCGACGGTTTCCGCCAATCCGAGCCCCGGCTGCGTTACATCACCCTCGACGACTTCGATTTTGTCGCGCAGGAAACCTGCCAGCCTGCTTCCGTAACGCTCGAACAGAGGATCGAACACCGGCGATTCTTCCAGCAACTTCTCGAATCGCCTTTCAGCCGGCGTCGACTTCTGCCTGCGAATCAGCAGATAAATCTTTTTCACTTGCGGCAGGTCCAGCAGAGTATTGGCGAGCCAGACCTTGCCTATAAATCCGGTTACACCGATCAGCATCACCTGCTTCCCTGTAAAGGCTCGTCGGACGGAGAAGCCGGCCGCCTGCTTGCGTCCCTCAAAATGTACGACCGGACGCCCCGGCCGAACCACTTGCCTCTCGGCGGGAACCGTGGCCGAGCGCAATTGGTCCAGAGAAATATCGAGATGGCGGGCAAGAGTTTTGGGAGCGCGGCGGCCATCCGGCATATTGTCGTTGAACGGCGCAAAAAATCCCCGCGGCCGGATCACTGGGTCGAGCAGCCGGCCGGTGGCAATGCCGTCGCGAAATTCCAGACGGTTGGCGACGATGCGCTTCACCCCAAGATGCTGAGCCAGCGGAACCATGATGTGATCCAGCGCCTGGCTCACCAGAACTACATCTGCCCCGGACTGCACCAGTTCTCTTACCTGCTGCGCGCCCCGGCCCTTGAGGTGCGGTTTCAGTTTGTATTGGAAGTATTCCTCGCCGAGCAGATCGAGCCGATCCCTGGTCACCCCGCGAAGGACGGTGTGCACCATCCGGGTAGCAAACTTGCGGTTGGTCGAGTAGAGAACCGGGCGAAGAACAGCCATCAGGAAGATCAGCCCGCGGCGACGGAGGCGTCCTGTAAATGTCTGCGCATTCCACGTAAAGAAAGCCACCGGCCTGACCACGGTCAGGTCCAGCAGGCTACCTTCTACGCGCCAGTACACCGTCGGATTGGAATTATGGTTCGACTGATCCAAAATTGCGGTTCTTCCTTATAAGGTCCAGCGTATGTAAGTAGTCGAAATGTATTGTAAACAATAGATGGAGTGGAACGAAGCACGAAGCGGTTTAGGCAGCCAGCCGCCGTCGCCCTGTCACGAGCGCAATGACACCGCTGAGGGCGACCGTGGCACTGATGGCTAGCAGGCCTCCCCGGAATCCGCCATTTGAGCCGCGGAAGAAACCGATGATGTCCGGACCGAAATAGCCACCTAAATTCGCCAGCGAGTTGATCATGGCAATTCCCGCGGCCGCCGATAGACCAGCCATGCTGGAGGTTGCCATCGCCCAAAACGGCCCGACCATGCCTTCTGCGAACGCCATTCCCAGCGCAAGTCCAGTCACCACGATGAGGGTTGAATTGCCGTAGCCTGCCAGAGCCAATCCTGCGGCTGCAATGAATGCAGGCACCGCAGTATGCCAGCGGCGCTCGCCTTTGCGGTCAGAAAGCACTCCCACCAGGACCATTACCAGCACGGTGACCAGGAACGGAAAGATGGCGATTACTCCTGTCCACAGGTAGCTCAGGCCAGAAAAAGACCGGATGACGCTGGGAAGCCACAGAGTCACGCCGTACATGGTCGTTGAAACGCCGAAGTAGACGATCGACAGCAGCCACATTCTTCGGCTCAGTAGAACCGACCAAAAGCTACTTTGGGGCACTGCTGCTTCGAGTGCACGCTCTCGATCCAACATTTGCAACAGCCACTCCCGATGCTCTGGATTCAGCCAATGTGCTTCCGCCGGCCAATCCGACAAGGTGAAGAACACCACCGCTCCGAGCACAATCGCCGGCAAGCCCTCGATGATGAACATCCATTGCCACCCGCTGAGACCTCGCCCATGCAGACCCAACAAGGCGCCCGATACCGGACTGCCAACTACTCCCGCCAGAGGATTCGCAGTCATAAACCAGGCCACCGCCCGGGCTCGCGCCTTGGC
>QHVR01000813.1:1984-2480 GCA_003223595.1 Acidobacteriota bacterium | reverse complement strand
GCTTGGGATGGAAGTCCTCAGTCATGTGATCACCACCGGTGCCGTCACTCTGCACCAGGAAATCGCATGGGAAAAAATCAGCGCCCTGTACGATCAGGACGAAGTTCTTCTTAACTGCGCCGACCCGGACACCGAACAGCGCATGAAAGAAGAAGTAGACAAAGTCCTCAGAACCGGCGATTCGCTCGGTGGCGTCTTCGAAGTCGTTGCCCACCAGGTTCCCCCCGGCCTCGGCACCTACGCGCAATGGGACGAGCGCCTCGACGGCCTGCTCGCTGCCGCAGTCATGTCATTGCAGGCGGTCAAGGCAGTCGAGATCGGCTCGGGCATCAGCGCCGCGGCCTCGCCCGGCTCCCAGGTGCATGATGAGATTGGGTACGAGGCAAAGGATGGCTACACCAAATTCAGCAGGCCTCACAATAACGCGGGCGGTATCGAGGGCGGTGTTTCCAACGGGCAGGAGATTCGCGTTCGCGGCTACCTGAAGCCAATCTCT
>QHVR01000813.1:0-1886 GCA_003223595.1 Acidobacteriota bacterium | reverse complement strand
GCTCTCGAAAAATTCGGCGGCGATTCCATGACCGAAACCTTGCGCAATTTCCAGGGATACTGCCAGCAACTGAAAAATTTCTGATGATCTATCCCATCGTAAAATTCGGCAATCCAGTTCTCGAGAAAACCTCGGAACCGGTTACGGTGTTCGATGACGAATTGAAGAAGCTCATCGAAGACATGTTCGAATCCATGTACGCGGCCCACGGCGTCGGCCTCGCTGCCCCGCAAATCGGTATCGGCAAGCGCATCGCTGTCATCGACGTTACCTTCAAGGAAGACCCCAAAGCGAAACTGGTCCTCGTCAATCCCGAAATCATTCGCACCGAGGGCAAACATACCCAGAGCGAAGGATGCCTCAGCATCCCCGACTTCCGCGAAAATGTCACCCGCCCCAACAAAGTCACAGTGCGCGCCCAGGACGCGAACGGAAAGTTTTTCGAAAAGACAGGAGAAGAACTCCTGGCCCGCGCCTTCCTCCACGAAACCGATCACCTGAATGGCAAGCTCTACATCAGTCACGTGAGCGCCCTCAAACGCGATCTGATGAAACGCAAAATCCGCAAGCTAATAAAAGCCGGAGAATGGTAGGAATTTTGTAATTTGGTAATTTTGTAATTTGGCAATTTAAAATCCTCTCGTGACGCCCGCTCCCGTTCGTTAGATTTTCAATTACTCAATTACCAAATTACAAAATTACAAAATCCAGAAATGCCTCTCGACCTCATCTTCTGTGGCACCCCGCTCTTCGCTGTCCCGACGCTGGAAAATTTGGCCCAATCCGGCCACCGCGTCCATCTCGTCGTCACTCAACCGGACCGCCCTAAAGGCCGAGGCCTCGAACTCGTCGCATCGCCGGTGAAACAATCCGCGCTGAAACTCAATCTGCCCATCACCCAGCCCGAGAAGATCAAGACCAACGAAGAATTCCGCGCGCAGCTCACAGAAACCAAGCCCGACGCCATCATCGTTGTCGGATACGGCCGCATCATCC
Organism: Acidobacteriota bacterium; assembly: GCA_003223595.1. Classification (GTDB taxonomy): domain Bacteria; phylum Acidobacteriota; class Terriglobia; order Terriglobales; family Acidobacteriaceae; genus Sulfotelmatobacter. The sequence goes on along the minus strand of QHVR01000813.1, from coordinate 890 downwards.
CCCAATGGATGCTCGAGCTTCCCCCGCTGGGCAACATCAACCTGCACGCCTCTTTGCTCCCAAAATACCGCGGCGCGGCCCCGATCCAGTGGGCCATCGCCAACGGCGATTCAGTCACTGGCAACACCACAATGCGCATTGACGCCGGACTCGATACGGGTGACATCCTCCTGCAACAGGAACTCCCCATCGCGCCCGACGACACTTCCGAGACCCTTGCCCCAAAACTCGCCACAGCAGGCGCCGATCTCATGATCGCAACGTTGCGTGCCTTACAAGCAGGAACCATCCATCCGCGCAAACAAGATGCCGCGCAAGCCAGCCTCGCCCCAATCCTGAGGAAAGAAGATGGCAAACTGGATTTCTCCCGCACCGCAACGGAAATCTACAATCGCCTACGCGCGTTCCAACCCTGGCCCGGCGCCCACACCAGGTTCCGAGGCAAATCCCTCCAGATCGTGAAAGCCCACCCCGCCCACGATCCTCAATCAGAAATAAAAGAGTCAGGAATAAAAGTTGTTCTACTCGTAGGCTGTGCTCAAAATACCTGCCTGGAAGTGCTGGAACTCCAACTAGAAGGCAAAAAACGCACCCCCGCCAGAGATTTCATCCACGGCTACAACCCCAAACCCTCCGAAGCGCTAGGCGCTTAACCCAATGCCCCTCTCCCCCGCCCGCGCCGCCGCCTTCGACATCCTGCTGCGCGTCGAACGCGAATCCTCCTACGCCAGCGAACTCCTGCATGCCGACACCTACAACCGCCTCTCCGCCCAGGATCACGCCCTAACGATGGAACTAGTCATGGGAGTCCTGCGCTGGCGCTCTCGCCTCGATGCCGAAATCGCCCCAGCCTCCTCGCAGCCTCTCTCCAAACTCGACCTGGAAATTCT
>QHVR01000812.1 GCA_003223595.1 Acidobacteriota bacterium | reverse complement strand
CCAGTGCAGGCGCCCGGCAATCATCAAGTGCAGCACCAGCCAGAGATCGCCTTCGACTCCGAATGCGATTCTCTTTCCGATCCTGCGCAATTCCTCAACCGTGCGTCCCTCCACCATAGAGAGCGGAGGGGTCACGCTTCGCAGCAGAAATGGATTGCCCAAGCGCACACGCTCGAGCTTCTGTCCAAGTACTCGCGTTTCCAGCGCGGTGATGTAAGCCGCGATATCGGGCAGTTCTGGCATGGTCCTCAGCTTGCATGCAACGCGCGCGCTTTACAACCGGGTATTAAACCGGACGACGCAAGCGGTGGGAAATCGATGCCACGCGCATTTTCTGCACACTCCGCCATTGACTCGCGCGCTTGATTGGTTGTAAAGTGCTCCCCGTTCTGGGGATTGTGGGGAAATGACGCGGACAAACCGGCGCGTGGGGATAGTTCTCTTTCAGCTAGGCGGACCTGACACGCTGGAAGCAATCGAGCCTTTCCTTTACAACTTATTCTGCGATCCCGATATCATCGACTTCCCTTTCGCGCGCATCGGTCGTAGACCCCTCGCTAAGCTGATTTCCACTACGCGTTCCCGTAAGGTGCAGCATCACTATGCCAGCATTGGAGGCGGATCGCCCATCCGTCCGAATACTGAACGCCAGGCGCGCGCCCTGGAACATGAACTGAGGCGCCAGAGAATCGATGCGCACTGCTTTGTGGCGATGCGTTATTGGCATCCGTTTACGCTGAGGCAATCGCACAACTGCAAGCCGCCGCTTGCGATGAACTGGTTTTGCTTCCGTTGTATCCGCAATATTCTTCTACCACCACTGGATCAAGCCTCAATGAATGGAACCGGCTGTTCCGGGATGATCTGCCGGTACACGTGGCGGATCCCTTCTATCGCGAAGCGACGTATCTTGATGCGGTGGCCGAGAAGATCAACGAAGCTCTGTCGCGTTTTCCCTGCCCCGAGCGCGCAGAGATTGTTTTCAGCGCGCACAGTGTTCCCATGCCGGTAATCGAAAAAGGCGATCCATACCAGCGGCAGATCGAAGAAACTGTGCGCCTATTGATAGCCCGAGGCGGATGGAGCAACCCGCATCGCCTCTGCTATCAGAGCAAGGTAGGCGCGAGCCGTTGGCTGCAGCCTTCCCTGCATCAAACCCTGAAGGTTCTTTCTGCCGAACGCGTCCGCGAGATCTGCGTGGTGCCGATTGCCTTTGTTTCTGATCACGTGGAAACGTTGGGCGAGATCGATCACGAGGCTCGCCACGAGGCGCACCAACTCGGCATCACACAGTTTGAGATGACCGGCGGATTGAATGACTCTCCGAAGTTCATCCAGGCGCTGACGGAGATCGTTCAGCAGGCATTGACGCAGGAAGTTTCTGCAGCGGTTCCCATTCGCACTCCAGGGAGGAAGTTGGCGGCGCCAGAGTACGCGGCGGCTGCCGGGGACTAGACAGGGCCAAGTCAGACAAAGCAGGAGGAGGAAGCTCATGGCGGAGTTGGAGACCTCAAAGGTCACTCCGAATCCGGAAGTGGCGAAACCCGCGGCCAAGGCGGATGCGACCAAGTATGTCGGCACCCCGGCGGTCGGCACCTCAAAAGCAGCGGCTGCCGCCGGTGTCGCCGGAACCGCTCCCTCCACCGAAATCGATCGGCGGCGACGACGCTTCGTCTGGACCATGGTCGCGGGCTTCTTGACTGCCTGGTTTCTCGCCTTCTTCCGCTTCTTTCTTCCGCGCACGCTTTTCGAGCCCAACAGCCTTTTTAAAATCGGGTATCCCTCCGAATTTGCCCTGGGGGTGGATACGAAATTTCAGCAGAAATTCCGTATCTGGGTAGACCGAACTCCTGACCGTCTTTTTGTGATCTACGCGCGTTGCACCCATCTGGGCTGCACGCCCGACTGGAAGCCGAGCGAAAACAAGTTCAAGTGCCCCTGTCACGGCAGCGGATACGACAGCGAGGGAATCAACTTCGAAGGCCCGGCGCCGCGTCCGATGGATCGCGCGCACGTGCAACTCGCGCCTGACGGCCAGATTCTGGTCGATACCTCAAAACTGTACTCATGGCCAAAAGGCCAGCCGAGCCACTTCAACGACGGTGATGGCACGAATGGTGCGTTCTTGACCGGAGTGTAAGGGAATTGAGTCATTGGGCGAACGGGTGATTGAGTCATTGACGAAGACAATCTCTCAATCACTGAATCACGCAATGACGAAATAACAGGAC
>QHVR01000416.1 GCA_003223595.1 Acidobacteriota bacterium | reverse complement strand
TGGGGTAAGAAGTCAAAATGCCCACCCCAATCGCCCAAAAAGACGGCGAGTCTGGCGTGCGGGTCCGCCGAGTAAGTTGAGGCCGCGGTATCCAGTTATTCTTCTTATTTCTTCTATGCTTTTTGGCTCTCGCGTTTCAGGGCGCGCTGCAGGGTTTGGTCCAAAGCGGCTTTGGTTTTTTCGTATTCCTGTTGGCTGATTTGGCCTTGCTTGTGTTCGACTTCCAACTCGAAGAGTTCTTCTTTTAAGCCCTCCAGCAACATGGTCCGGGGACGGGCAGGTTCCGCTACGGCCTGCGTCACCGGTTGCGCCGCCGGACGACTCAAGCGGGATTCGCGCGCTGCTATTACCGGGGCGGGCTCGTAGGTGTCTTCGTCTTCTTCCATAGTCGTTAGAGCCTTACCTTTAGCGCGCGCGGCGCGGTTGGCGGATTGTTGGCGGGAGGCAATGAAGAAACCGCCGACCAGAAGAACGGCGGCAATGCCGCCGAGAATCCACCACTGATATTGCCGCAGCGGCGGAGGAGCGTCGATAGGCGGGCCCAAGCCGCCTCCGGGACGATTAGCACCTGCCTGTGCTTGCATACCGCCACCCCCGCCCTGTCCGTTTTCGTCTGCGGGAGCGGCCAGCGTTCCTTCACCCGAGAGTTTGAACGCCAGAGGCTGCCCGAGCCCCGCGTTGGAGGCGACCTCTACGTTGGCGTCGGGCTGTCCGGGAAAGTTCGTCAGGTTGTAGCCGGCGCCTTGAGCCGGCTCGAAGTTCATCGATTTAGGCGCGATGGCAACGAAATGTTGCAGCGGATAAACGCTCTTGGGATCGATGTTCATGCTGCCCGTGTAGGGCACGGTATAAACAACATTGAAGCGCGTCTCGCCGGGCCGTAACGGGAACAGGAAGGAATATTTGTTCTTGGACTTCTCGCCTTCGGGAACCGGAGCAGACTTTACCGGCTGGCCACCGGAGGTCATGGCCTGGCCTTCGTTTACGGTCGCCCCATCGGGCACATAGAACTCGAGGTTGTGCTCATTCATCTGGGTGCGCGGAGGCTTGGAATTGTTCTGGACGGCGAAGGTGCGTTCAACCTGCAATTGTCCCTGCTGAGCCTGGAATCGCATGATGTCGGCAACGACCTCGATGCCGTCAATGCTCTTGCCGACGTCGTAGACTTCAACTTCGACCGAGGTGGTTCCCGGAGGAGCCATGCGGTGATAGGTGACTTCCTGGTGGATGACGCGAACCAGGTGCGGGCCTTGCTGCTCGAGCTTGAAGGAGAAGTTGCCTTTGGAGTCGGCCTTGGTGCGTCCGGCTTCTTCCATTCCGTTGCCGAGGGTGATGAGGATCACTTCGTCTCCGGCGCCGGGCTTGCCGGTGGTGGCGTTCTTTACGACTCCGGTGAGGGTCTGAGCAGAGGCTGCCGCGGCCAGGAGCAGGACGACGAGGACGGGAGCGATCCGGGCCGTGCGGAACGCTATGGCCGGCGCAAGTGCTTGCGTGCGTGAAGCGGTTGCTCCGTTCAGCATGATGGGAAGTGGGGAGTGATTCATGATCTCGCTTTTCTTGGCGCGGGAATGGCGCCGGATTCCAATTGGGCGATTTCGGCCAGGAGCCCGGCGGCTTCGTCCTGCAGGTTGGCTTTGAGCGACTGGTAATCGGTGTCCGGGACTTTGCCGGCGCGGTATTCAAAGTTCAGGTCGCGCAGATTTTCGTAGACGACATCTTTGCGTTCGCGCAGATAGGAGGCGCGCGTCTTTTCGGGGCCGAGATATAGCTCGCCGGGGAGATAGAAAATATAGAAGAGGGAAGCGGCCGTAATCAGGACGGCGCAGACGATTCCGAGAATCATAAGTCGGTCTCCTCGTCCGCTTGCCGGCGGAACCTGTCGAAATCCGTGTTGGTAATCGGCAGTCCTCCGACCAGCACCGGAGACGGGCGGTTCTTCCAGGCGCGCACGACGAAGATCACCAGCACCGTTCCGACCGCGAACGCGATGAAGGGAAAAATCCAGGCGGCGCGGTCGAAGCCCTTGGTCGTAGGAGCGGCCAGCACCGTGGGCCCGTATTTCTGCACGAAGGCCTGCTGCACGAGGCTGTCGCTGTCTCCGCGAGAAACGGCGGCCATGAGTTCGTTCCGCATGCCGTCGGAGGAGGGGCATCCGACGTGATTGCATTCCAGCAGGATCTGGCCGCAGGAGCAGATGCACATCAACTGGTGGCCGATCTCGTTGAAGCGCGTGGAGGGATCCGAGGCGCCGGAGAAGATGAAGATTGCCAGTGACAGCAGGACGGCTTGCAGTGCGCGGCGCGGGATAGTTTTCGAGATCGTCATTATGGCTTTGCCTTCGTTGCTCCGCCAGGACAGCTGAGACGCTGACTGTACGTTTAGCGTTAATCTCCTGCGACCGGGGCTGCGTGTTCCATCATTCTTGGGACTCGGACGGTTACTGGTACTGGAGCGTTTTCTACCAGGGCCAATCCAGTGCCGATGATCATGACCCAGGCGCCGATCCAGATCCAGATCACCATGGGATTCAGGTGCGCCTTAATGACCGGCTGGCCTTTATCGTTCTGGCCTTCGTATACCAGGTACAGATCTTCTTTAAATCCCTGATCGATGTCCGGCTTGGTCGAGGCCTGCTGGCTGGCCTTGTAAAAAATGCGCTGCGGGGTCATGGTGCGAACTAGCTGTCCGTTCTGGTAAACGTCCATGAGCGCCCATTCGGTTTCCTGATTCGCGTTGTCGTCCTGAGTGTAGGAGCGGCAGACCAGGTCATAGCTGCCGATCTGCATGTGATCGCCATAGCCGAGTTCGGCTTCTTTGTCCTGGTTGAGGGCTGAGCCGGAGAATCCGATCATGACCAGAACGACGCCGAAGTGCACGATATATCCGCCGTAGCGGCGGGTGTTGCGATGGGTGAGCTGGACCATGGAGGCGAACATGCCCTGGCCCGTCTTCTCGGCAATGACACGGCCGCCGCGGTAGAACTCGCTGCCCACGGTGAAAGCGACCAGAGCGGACAGGAAGATGGTCATCAGGGAATAGAAGTAGCTGACGTCATGCCACGGCTTGAGGCCGAAGATCGATCCCCAGCTGGTCGGCGTGAGCATCACGAATAGAGCGATGATGAGCGCGACTGTGAACGGCCAGGTGAAATTGCGCTTCAGGCTCTCGAGAGAAGTCTTGCGCCATGCCAGCAGCGGACCGAGGGCGGTCAGCAGCAACAGGATCAACGCGACTGGAATCGCGACCCGGTTATAGAACGGCGCGCCGACGGTGACTTTGTTGCCCTGCACCAGTTCGGAAATTTTCGGGAACCAAGTTCCCCAGAGCACATCAAGCGTCAGCAGCAGAAACAGAAGGTTGTTGAACAGGAAACTGGATTCACGCGAGATCATTCCTTCGAGCTTGTTGTCGCTGCGCAGGTGCTTATGGTTCAGGACGAAGAAGAAAACGAAAACCGCGAAGGTGATGCCGAGGAACCAGGCGAACCAGCTTCCGATCGACGATTGCGCGAAGGCGTGGACGGAGCTGATGATGCCGCTGCGAGTGAGGAATGTGCCCAGGATGGCCAGCCAGAAACAGGCGAAGACCAGCCACATGTTCCAGACCTTCAGCATGCCGCGCTTTTCCTGCATCATGACCGAATGCAGGAAGGCCGTTCCAACAAGCCACGGCATCAGCGAGGCGTTCTCGACGGGATCCCATCCCCAGTAGCCGCCCCAGCCCAGCACCGAGTAGGCCCAGTGCGATCCCAGGAAGATGCCGCAGGTGAGGAATCCCCAAGTGACCATGGTCCAGCGGCGGGTGATGTGAATCCATTTTTCGCCGGGGTACTTCATGATCAAAGCGCCCAGCGCGAACGCGAAGGGGACGGTGAAGCCGACGTATCCCATGTAGAGCATGGGAGGATGAATGACCATCTCCGGATATTGCAGGAGCGGGTTCAGGCCGCTGCCGTCGGGACGCAGCGGTCCTTCGAGCAGGCCGAACGGATTGGCCGCGAAGTTTACCAGGGCAAGAAAAAAGATTTGGACGCCGGCGACAACCACGGAAGCATAGGCGAACAGTCGGGGATCTGTCTTATAGCGGAGCCGGAGCACGAAGGCGTATGCGGAGAGCAGCAGGCACCAGAAGAGAATCGAGCCTTCTTGTCCGGACCAGAGTGTGGCGAACTTATACGGCGTGGGAAGATCGCGGTTGCTGTGGTGAAAGATGTAGGCAATGGTGAAATCGTCACGAAAAGCGGATACCACTAACGCAACTGCCGCGAGGAAGACTGCCCCAAAAACGACGATGCCGGCGCGGCGCGCAGTTTCTGACAGGCGCTGCGAGTTGGGTTCGTCAGGAGAGAGAAGCGCCAGAACGCCTGCGCCAAAGCAGTAGACGCTCAACGCAAAAGCGAGGAGCAAGGCAAAGTTCCCTATGAATGCCATGTTTGGGAGTCCCCAAGCTATTTTTTCAGAAACTGAGTGGGACGGCAACCTGAGATGAGCTTCAGCGTTGTATCGGGAGTACCACGTCAGGAATTTGGACGATCACGCGGAAGGTGGCCGAACAGGCAAGGTGCGTAAACGTTTCCGCCGCGGGACGGCGGCCGGGGCTCGGCCGCCAGGCGGATCGGTATCAGGCGCTCTGCTGATGATAGCGCTGGCGAACCTCGCGTTCGGCAGTCAGCCAGTCTTCGGTTTCGTGTCCAGGTTCGAAGCTACGACGTTCGGCCATCTCGTACGCCAGACGGCGAACCTCGTCCTCTAGATTGATGGGCAGGACATTGGAGCGGCTATCGCTCTTCACTATGGAAGGTTTACGCAGCGATTTCTGGGGCTCGGCTGCGACAGTTTCGGTGACATCGGTGGCGACGGAAGCGGGAGCGGCCTGCACAGCGGCTACTGTCGCCTCGCCATTTTGCTTTCGGGGACCTCTGGGTTTTGCCATGGTGGTGTACTCCTTACAAACTCCTAAATTTAGGAAAGATTGGATTGGGTTATGAAGGAACAACATCGCACGTCGCCCCTTGCGGATAAGTAGTGATGGGTGAATCGGATTAACTCTAACTATATCGCCATTCGCCCTGTGGATGGGTGACATTGCCATTAAAAATTTCGATGAACAGGTGCGGAATTCCGGAACGGAATCAGCAATTAGAGGTGCAGATGGCGTAGGGTTTATGCGGTTTTCTCGTTCGCGTCGGCGTCCGAGTGAGATCTAATGAGCAGGAAGTCTTTGTTATAATTGAACCTTCTCGCGATGGCGCTATCGTCTAGGGGTTAGGACGGAAGATTCTCAATCTTCAAACCCGGGTTCGATTCCCGGTAGCGCTACCAAGCCCCCTTTCGCTCTTACGTAGTCGCTGGTCCTTACTGGTAGGGCCCCACCAAGTTCTTAATTCAAGCCATTTTTGAAAAACTCCACCTGAATTCTGGCGAGTGGAAGACGTAATTCACTATTCGGCGGGAGAACTCGTGCCAGCGGACCATGAGATTTCCGTTCCGCAGATGCTCGTCGGAATAGGACTGTGGGATAAGGCCTGATCGGGCGTCACCGGAAATGTGATCTGGATCACATGAGACTGGGACGAGGATCACAGAATCATTTTGCCTCCGCATAGAGGATATCTGCATGTAGAGGTCAACAATGCTCTCAATTACCTCCCAATACGCATTGCGAGCCCTCTCCCATCTGGCGCGACAGACTGAGGGAGCCGTTCTCGGCAGGGACCTCGCCGAGTCCGTCGAAATTCCAGCGAACTACTTGTCCAAAGTCTTGCTGGTGTTGCGAAATGCGGGGTTGGTGGATACGACGCGCGGTTCAGGGGGAGGATATCGACTGCGGAGACCGGCGGATGAGATTCGTTTGATCGATGTGGTCGAGCTCTTTGAGGAAATCTCCCCTGGGCCGCACGCGAGCCTGTTCGAATACTGAGCCTTGTACTGCACACAGCACTTGGAAAGGGCTGCAGGCGTCCTATTTGGGATTTCTCGTTTCCACTCCACTATCCGCGATCGCTGGAAGTCCGGGAGATATCTGGACTAGTTCTGAACCGGGCAGACTTGCTACAAAACATCACCGACCTGAAGGACCTACTCATGGAGGCTGAAAAAAATGACCATTGCAATAGATAAAACTGTCCGGGAATTAGCGCTCGAGAATCCCGCTTCGACCAGAGTATTTGAAAGCTTCGGCATCGACTACTGCTGCGGTGGCAGTCGCTCATTGAGCGAGGCTTGCTTGAGTGCAGACCTGAGCATCGATGAGGTGCTGGAGTCACTTGCCAAAGCCGACGAAGCCGATCTTGCCAGGCATGATCAGCGAGACTGGCAAACCGAGCCACTGGCAGCTCTGATTGAGCACATCCAAAGCACGCATCACAAATACACCCGGCAAGAGATTGCCCGCCTGGGGCCCCTTTTCGAGAAGGTCTGTTCCGTTCACAGCAGCAATCATCCCGAACTTCTGGGAATTCGCGACGTATTCCGAAATCTTGCTCAGGAACTGAGCGCGCACATGATGAAGGAAGAGATGGTTCTCTTTCCCTACATTGCCCGGATGGAGGCGGCTGTTACGGGCCAGGAAACGATTGCACGTGCGCCGTTCGGCTCTGTTCGGAATCCGGTTTCGATGATGGAGCACGAACACGATTCCGCAGGGAATGCATTGCGCGCGATGAGAGATCAAAGCAGCGGCTACTCTGCACCGGCCGGCGCATGCGTCAGCTATCAAACGCTGTATGGAGCACTCGCTACTTTCGAAGCCGATCTTCATCAGCATATTCATCTGGAAAACAACATCTTGTTTCCGCGCGCGGTTGCCGTTGAAAACGGGCGCTAGCCGCAAGCACTATCGAGCATTTTTCTGGAATTCATAGGAGAGAGAATTCATGCCATACCGGAAGCTGTGGATCTCATTTGGTCTCATCATGGTGGTTTCATTCGCGGTGCTCGGCGGCGTTGGCTACAAGGCCATTAACAATGGCCCGCCGATCCCGGTAAAAGTCATCACGACGGAGGGACGGCTCTTGTTCACGGGAGAGACGATTCG
>QHVR01000415.1 GCA_003223595.1 Acidobacteriota bacterium | reverse complement strand
GGTGTCGATTCCGGCGGCGTCATTGGAACTCTGCTCGACCGCAAGTTGATCACCACCGCGGGCCGCAAACAAGTCATCGGGCGCCCCATTCTATACAAGACCACCAAGGAATTTCTCATGCGATTTGGGCTGAAGGATGTAAATGAATTGCCCAGCATGGAGGAGTTCGAGAAGCTGGTCGCGGAATCATTTCAATCCGAGTTGATGCCAACCGAGATCGCAGCACAAACTGAACCCGCGCGGTCCGATAACGGACAACCGGCAGAAGCTGAGGTTCAGCCGGAGACAGTGGCCGAGCCGGGTTCGGAGTCCCCGGAGCAGCAGATAGAGGAGACGGAAAAAGCGGGATAGTCCACCCCGCCAGCTCTTTATCTGCACCTGCATTGCTGACACAGCTCCGTCGCCCGTTCTAGTGGTAGCATCCTACCAACATGCCTGCGGAACGCCTGCAAAAGATCATCGCCGCCGCCGGAGTCGCTTCGAGGCGCAAAGCCGAACAATTGATCACCTCCGGCCACGTGAAGGTCAATGGAACCACGGTCACCGAACTGGGCAGCAAGGCTGATCCGGAAACTGATCATATCCGCGTCAATGGCAAGCTGCTTCAGCCCAGCGAACAGCGTCATGCGTATTTCCTGCTGAACAAGCCCAAAGGCTACGTGACCACGATGAGTGATCCCCAGAAACGGCCTACCGTCATGGACCTGCTCCGCGGGATCAGGGGACGCGTCTATCCCGTCGGACGACTCGATTACGCCAGCGAAGGTCTGCTGCTCCTGACCAATGATGGAGAACTGGCGAATCAATTGATGAAAGCCGCTTCCCACGTCGCTAAGACTTACCTGGTGAAAGTCGCCGGCACTCCGAGGGAAGAAGCGCTGGAAAAATTGCGCAAAGGATTATCGATAGCAACCGACGACGGCAAGCGCGTACGCACCGCTCCGGCTGCGGTTCGCGTGGTCAAAGAAGCAGCAAATCCCTGGTACGAAATCACGCTCATTGAGGGGCGCAACCGCCAGCTGCGGCGCATGTTCGAGGCGGTCGGGCACCATGTCGAGAAGATCAAGAGAGTGCGGTACGGCCCTCTGACTCTGGATGTGCCGCCCGGAGAATTTCGTCAACTTACGCTGAAGGAAGTGCAGCGCCTGAAATCGGCAATTAAAGGTACGGACAGGAAATCCCCGCGATGAGCTGCCCCCATGACCCGATTCTTTGATCTGATGTCACTGCCCGCGCGAGAGAGCTTGGGCTTTTCCTCCTCCCCGTCCGCCAACCATGATAGGACGAATGCAGGATCTTCCATGATCCGGCTCGATGCCAACGAGAACCCGTTTGGCCCTTCCCCGCTCGCTGTGGAGGCGGCTGCTGCTGCCCTGAATATTTCGAATCTCTATCCTGACGACGACTCCATCCCGCTGCGCCGGAAACTCGCCGACGTTCACCAGATTCCCGGCGAACAGATCCTGATCACCGCCGGCTCGACGCAGATGCTCTCGCTGCTGTGCCAGACTTTGCTCGGCCCCGGGCTCAACGCCATTACCAGCGAGCGTTCCTTCGTGGTTTATGGAATGGCGGTGCGGGCCAGCGGAGCGCAAATCATCGAAGCGCCCATGCGCGGCGACCACATTGATCTCGCCGCCATATTGGACCTGATCAACGAGCACACGCGCCTGATCTTTTTGGCGAATCCGAACAATCCAACCGGGACCATGCTCGATGCGGAGTCGATCGAACAGTTCATTGCAGAAGTCCACCGTCACGTCGTCATCGTCTTGGACGAGGCGTATTACGAATTTGCGGCGTACTTTGCCGAGAGGCGCAAAGTGAATTATTCCGGCTCGCTCGACTACGTGCGGAGAACGGAAAATGTGGTCGTACTCAGGACATTCTCGAAAGTTCACGGGCTTGCTGGCCTTCTCATCGGTTATGGCATGGTGCCGGCTGAACTCATGGGCTACTGCGCTCGTATGCGCAATACATTTTCACTTTCATCCGTCGCGCAGGCTGCCGCGCTCGCCGCCACCGCAGATCAGGACCACGTTTTGGAAACACTTGCCAACAACGCAGAGCAGGCTCAAATTCTGGGGGTCGGTCTTTCTGAATTGGGCTTTCATGTGCTCCCAACCTGGGCAAACTTCCTGTATTGCAACGTAGTTCAAGAGGCCGCCGCCTTTGCCCATCGCCTTCGTGAGCACGGCATCAGCGTGCGTCCGCTGGAGGCTTGGGGGGCGCCGGGATGCATTCGCGTCAGCATCGGCACACCCCAGCAGAATGATGCCTTCCTGCATGCCGCTCAGGAGATTGCTCGCAGGCCTCCCGACACACGCGTTGTGGGACAATAGACGGCTTCCTCCGCGTCACGAATCTTATCTTTGCCGGAGAACCGATGAGGCCACTCGTCCCGCTACTCTTACTGCTGATCACTCTCACCATTACTTCCAGTTCCAACGCCCAGAATGCGGCCCCCATGCGGGAATTGACCTGGGGCACGTACCTCGACAAAGTGCAAGGTGCGTGGATGGGCAAGATGATCGGGGTCACATTCGGGCAGCCATGGGAATTCCAGTACCAGAACACGCCCGTCGGATTCGATATTACCGATTGGCCTCTCTCGCCCACTCGCATGAAAGATTACCGGGCAAGCGCGGTAAACAAACCCGGCCAGGAAAACTGGGAACCGATTACCCGCGAATCCGACAATCAGAAGATCGTCATCATTCACGGCTTCATCGCCAACTCAGAAAAGGAACATCCCAGCTTCGGCGCTCCCGATAACGACGACATTTACATCAATCTGCTATTTCTCTACTGCCTGCGGCGCTACGGAATCGATGTTGATCCTGTCACGGTTGCGCACGAGTGGGACGCCAAAATCCGGCAAGTCTGGCATGCCAACGATGCCGGCCTGAAGAACATTCGCAAGGGCATCCTGCCGCCCGATTCCGGTAATCCCCGATACAACCTGCACGCCGACGACATCGATTTCCAGATTGAGTCCGACGTGTTCGGAATGATCTCGCCGGGCATGCCCCAAGTGTCGAACCGATATGGCGAACGCATGGGTCACATCATGAATTATGGCGACGGCGTTTATGGGGGCATGTTCATTTCGGCGATGTATACCCAAGCCTTCTTCGCGAAAAACATTCGAGAGGTGGTGGAGAACGGGCTCAAGGCGATTCCCGCGCGAAGCCTGTACGCGCAATTGATTCGAGATGTGATCCGCTGGCACGACGAGAATCCCAATGACTGGCTGAAGACCTGGCACCTAGTGCAGGCGAAGTGGGGCGAAGTCGATCATTGCCCCGATGGCTACAAGCAGCCCTTCAACATCGATGCCAAGCTGAACGGCGGCTACGTGGTCATGGGCCTGCTGTATGGGGAAGGCGACTGGTACAAGACGATTAACTATGCCACCCGGGGCGGGCAGGATGCCGACTGCAATCCCGCGAACGCCGCGGGGATTCTCGGAACGCTGATCGGGGCCCACGTCATCCCTGCCGAATACCGCGAACCGCTGCACAACATCTGCTGGAACAAGACGCTGGCGGGACTGCCCAGTTCATACGAAATTGATGTCCTCGCCGAAGATACGGCGCAGGTGGGACTGAAGGTGTTGCTGGCCAATGGCGGTGAGATCACCACTCGCGACGGCAAGATGGTTCTGCGAATCCCGCTCCAGGAGCCAGTCGCGCCGGCGACGCTGGAGCAAATCGAGTGGATCGACGACAAGCCGGTTTTGAAATAAGCCTCAGGCCAGATCCGGCAGCCGCGCTGCTCCATAAAGCCCGGCATCGCTTCCCAGCAGCGCTTGCGTAATGATGGTCTTCTTGCGCGAGTAGTTTGCGATCTGCGCCGACGCGCCTTCTTTCTTTGCCGTTGCGTCCTCGGGAGCGCTGGCCGCGTACACCAGCGATCGCTCGCGCAGCTCCGCGAACATTTTGGGCGCGAAGGCGTCCCACGCGCTAACCACTCCGCCGCCAATGACGAACATGTCCAGATCAAGCACATTGACCAGATCGGCCATCAGAATCCCGAGGACCTCGCCAAACCGTTCGAAGATGCGCTGCGCGTCCGGGTTCCCCTGAATGGCCAGAATATAGACGGATTTTGCGCTGAACTCCGGATCAGAACTCGCAGCTTTCGCGAGTTCGGGGGCCTGGCCGGATTCGATGGCCTCGCGGGCCATCCGCACCACAGCGGTCGCGGAGGCGTACCGTTCCGCGCATCCACGGTTCCCGCAGCCGCAGAGAACTCCTTTGGGCTCGATCGTCACGTGCCCGAACTCTCCCGCCATGCCGCTCATCCCATAAAACAGTTTGTCGCCCAGCACAATGGCGCCGCCGATTCCTGTCCCTAGAGTTAGCATCGCCATATTGTCGGCATCGCGCCCGGCGCCCAGCCACTTTTCTCCGAGCGCGGCGACGTTGGCATCGTTATCCAAAAAAATGCGCGCTCCGAGGCGGCGCTCGATCTCATCACGGACCGGATAGTCCGTCCACCCTGGCAAGTTGGCAGATTTCCGCATCATGCCTTTTTCCACGTCGATGATGCCGGGCACCCCGATGCCTGCCCCCACAAAGCGTCCCGTGCCGCGATACTGGTCGGTCAAGCGGTGGATGGCGTCGCACATTTCGCCAATGACGTAGTCGCGTCCCAAGGCGACCTTCACGCCCAAGGTGATTTTTTCGAGCAACTGGCCTTCCGTGGTGATGGCCGCAATCCGCAGGTTGGTACCGCCCATATCCACGCCAATGGAGTAGTCACGCATAACGGATGAGGGTAACAGAAATCAATCGCCGAATGATGATGCTTGATCGTTGGGTGAACGGCGCTGCTGCTTTGCAGTCGATGAAGGAGCAGATGCAGCACCTTACTTCTGGCATTCGGGGCAGTAATGGCTGCTGCGCCCGGCAATCACGACGCGCTTGATTGGAGTCTTGCAGACGCGGCAGGGCTCGCCTTCACGGCCGTAGACGCGATGCCGCAGCTGGAAAAATCCTTCTTCCCCGTCGGCGTCCACGTAATCCGAGATGGAGGAGCCACCTAGCTCGATCGCTTCTTTCAGTACTTTTTGCAGCCCCGCATAGAGGTTCACCAGCTGATCGCGCGTGATGCTCGACGCCCGGCGGCGGGGGCGAATGCGGGCGCGGAACAGTGCTTCG